>NZ_CDSC02000077.1 GCF_001298715.1 Bathymodiolus azoricus thioautotrophic gill symbiont | reverse complement strand
CAAGGTAACTGATATATCTTATATGTTTTATAACGCAACCATCTTTAACCAAGACATTGGCAATTGGGATGTTGGCAAGGTGAACGACATATCTGGAATGTTTTATAGAGCAACTGCCTTTAACCAAGATATTGGCAGTTGGGATGTTAGTAAAGTGACTAATGCACATGGAATGTTTTGGGACGCCAATGTCTTTAACCAAGATATTGGTAGTTGGGATGTTAGCAAAGTGACGAATATGCAAGCGATGTTTCATAGCGCAAGTGCCTTTAACCAAGATATTGGCAGTTGGGATATTTCGAGTTTAAAAAATGCAACGGGTATGTTTAATGGCAGTGCAATGACTCTAAATAATATGGATAGCACTTTGCGTGGCTGGGCAAAGCTTGATACCGCTGCTGGTGAGAGCACTATCCAGAGTAATGTTGCTTGGAGTATCGCAAACTACACCGATGCCACCGCCAGACAATATTTAATAGACACCTATCACTGGACTATTAATGCTGGCAATTTTGATGGCAGCAAGACGATACAGGGCAATAATAACGCTAACACACTTAACACAACTGCCACAAAAACTACACTACACGGCTTAGGTGGTAACGACACACTGACTGGCGGTACCACAAATGACATCTTAATCGGTGGTGCAGGCAATGACACCTTAACTGGTGCAGGTGGTAGAGACATCTTTGATTACGGTTTTAAAAACGCAGGCAATGATACCATTACTGACTTCACACTAGGCAATACAGCAACAAGATCTAACGCAGACATCATTAACCTTAGCGACTTATTGATAGGGTATAGCGCTACTTCTAATTTGAGTGATTTTGTCACAGCTGCTGCTGATGGTGCTCACACTAAACTGACTATTGACCATGACGGTACTGGCGTATCTGGTAGCTCGGTAACCATTATTTTAAAAAATATTGCTTATACTGCCAATTTGTTAACCAATATGATTGCTAATGGTAACTTGGTGCTTGAGAGCACTGGACCAACCTTGATGATTCTAGGCAGTGGTGGTGCAGATACTACTGCCAATACAATCATGTTTAGGTTTAGTGAAGCCATTAGAGGCGGGTCGTTTACCATGGATGATATTAGCATTACAAATGGCACTATACATCCACGTTCATTTACCCAAGTAAATGCAACTGAATATATCATTATAGTAACTCCAAACCTAGGTGGAAAGCATTCTAATGTCGGTATTACGGTTGCAGCAAACAGCTTTACAGATATTGCTGGCAATGCTAATACTGCCATCACTAAAAATATAACCAAAATTAAAAATTTAAAAGAGTCCGTTGATATTGATGGTAAAGGCTCTGATGTTGATTTAACCCATTGGGATGTGTCTCATGTAACTGATGCAAGCCGAGCATTTTTTAATGCAACTGCCTTCAACCAAGACATTGGTAGTTGGGATGTCAGTAAAGTGACTAATATGAATCATATGTTTCTTAGTGCAAAAGCCTTTAATCAAAACATTGGTGACTGGGATGTTAGTAAAGTAACTAATATGACTTATATGCTTCATGCCGCAACCATCTTTAATCAAAACATTGGCAGTTGGGATGTTAGTAAAGTGACTAATATGTCTTATATGCTTTTTGACGCAAACGCCTTTAACCAAGATATTGGTAATTGGGATGTTAGTAAGGTGACTACTATGGTATGGATGTTTTGGAATACCAAAGCCTTTAACCAAGACATTGGCAATTGGGATATTTCAAGTTTAACAAATGCAATACATATGTTTAAAGACACTTCAATGACTCTAAATAATATGGACAGCACTTTGCGTGGCTGGGCAAAGCTTGATAGTGCTGCTGGTGAGAGTGCTATCCAAAATGATGTTGGCTGGAGTATCGCAAACTACACCGATGCCACCGCCAGACAATATTTAATAGACACCTATCACTGGACTATTAGTGGCGGCAGTTTTGATGGCAGCAAGACGATACAGGGCAATAATCACGCTAACACACTTAACACAACTGCCAAACAAACCATACTGCACGGCTTAGGTGGTAATGATACGCTGACTGGTGGCACTACAGATGACATCTTAGTTGGCGGTGCGGGCAATGACACCTTAACTGGTGCAGGTGGTAGAGATATCTTTGATTACGGTTTTAAAAACGCAGGCAATGACACTATTACTGACTTCACGTTAGGCAATACAAGTATAAACACGAACGCAGACATCATTAACCTTAGCGACTTGTTGATAGGATATGATTCCAATTCTAATCTAAGTGATTTTATAACAGTTGTTGACGAAGGTGCTAACACTAAACTAATTATTGACCATGATGGCACTGGAGCACTTAATAACCTAGTAACCGTTACTTTAAAAAATGTTGCCTATAGAACTGATTTGTTGACTGGTTTGATTGCTAATGGCAACTTAGTGCTTGATACGAGTCCAACCCTGACGATCATAGGTAGTGGTGGCAAAAATACTGCTGCCAATACAATCACATTTAATTTTAGTAAAGCCATTAAAGATGGGTCGTTTACCGTGGATGATATTGGTATTGTTAATGGCACGATTCATTCAGATTCATTTACTAAAGTAAGTGAGACTCAATACACGATTATAGTAACGCCAAACTTAGGTGGAAAGCATTCTAATGTTGCTATTACGGTTGCAGCAAACGCCTTTACAGATATTGCTGGCAATGCTAATGTTGCCATCACTAAAAACATAACCCAAATTAACACTTTAAAAGATCTGATTGATATTGATGTTAGAGTCTCTGATGTTGATTTAACCCATTGGGATGTGTCTCATGTAAGCAATGCAAACAAAGCATTTGTTAATGCACTTAATTTTAGCCAAGAGATTGGCAGTTGGGATGTTAGTAAGGTGACTGATATGTCTTCTATGTTTAAAGGCGCAATCTCCTTTGACCAAGACATTGGCAGTTGGGATGTTGGTGAGGTGACTGATATGCATGGGATGTTTTATCATACAGACAACTTTAACCAAGACATTGGCAGTTGGAATGTTAGTAAGGTGACTGATATGCATGGAATGTTTTGGAAGGCTGTTGACTTTAACCAAGATATTAGCGGTTGGGATGTTAGCAAAGTGACTAATATGCAAGCGATGTTTTTTCACGCACATGACTTTAACCAAGATATTGGCAGTTGGGATATTTCAAGTTTAACGGATGCATCGGGTATGCTTGCAGCCAATTCAATGACTATAGATAATATGGATAGCGCCTTGCGTGGCTGGGCAAAGCTTGATACTGCCGCAGGAGAGACCGCCATTCAGAGCAATGTTAATTGGGGTATCGTAAACTACACCGATGCCACTGCCAGACAATATTTAATAGACACCTATCACTGGAGTGTTGTTGGTAATGGTTATGGCGGTTTTTATGGCGAAAGGTCGAAACAGGGCAATAATAACGCTAACACACTTAACACAACTGCCAAACAAACCACACTACACGGCTTAGGTGGTAACGACACACTGACTGGTGGCACTACAGATGACATCTTAGTTGGCGGTGCGGGCAATGACACCTTAACCGGTGCAGGTGGTAGAGACATCTTTGATTACGGTTTTAAAAACGCAGGCAATGATACCATTACTGACTTTACACTAGGTAATACAACAACAAACACTAACGCAGACATCATTAACCTTAGCGACTTATTGATAGGGTATAGCGCTACTTCTAATTTGAGTGATTTTGTCACAGCTGCTGCTGATGGCACTCACACTAAACTGACTATTGACCATGACGGTACTGGCGTATCTGGTAGCTCGGTAACCATTATTTTAAAAAATATTGCTTATACTGCCAATTTGTTAACCAATATGATTGCTAATGGTAACTTGGTGCTTGAGAGCACTGGACCAACTCTGGCGATTACAGGCAGTGGTGGTATATATGTTGACAAAAATACAATCAGTGGTAGTCCCTATATTAACAGCAATGAAATCACATTTAATTTTAGTGAATCCATTAGAGACGGGTCATTTACCATAGATGATATTGGTATTGTACATGGCACTATTGATTCAGGCTCATTTACTAAAGTAAGTGAGACTCAATACACCATTAGAGTAACGCCAAGCCTAGGTGGAGAACATTCTAATGTTGCTATTACGGTTGCAGCAAACACCTTTACAAATATTGCTGGTAATGCCAATACTGCCATCGCTAAAAATATAACCAAAATTAGGACTTTAGGCGATCGGATTGATATTGGCAAATACTCTGATATTGATTTAAGCAATTGGGATGTATCTCATGCAGATAGCATGTACAGAGCATTTTCTAATGCCAATGTCTTTAACCAATATATTGGCAATTGGGATGTTAGTGATGTGACTGATATGCAATATATGTTTTCTAACGCAAACGCCTTTAACCAATATATTGGCAATTGGGATGTTAGCAAGGTGACTAATATGGAATGGATGTTTATTGATGCCAATTCCTTTAACCAAGATATTGGCAGTTGGGATGTTAGCAAGGTGACTAGTATGCATCATATGTTTGATGCAGCAACTTCTTTTAACCAAGATATTAGCAATTGGAATGTTGGCGCAGTAACTGTTATGAGTTCAATGTTTTGTAGGGCACATGTATTTAATCAAGATATTGGCAGTTGGGATGTTAGCAATGTGACTGATATGTATGATATGTTCAATGATGCAGTCGTCTTCAACCAAGATATTAGCAATTGGAATGTTAGCAAGGTGACCGACATGACTGGCATGTTTAGAGGTGCAACCATCTTTAACCAAGATATTAGCAGTTGGGATGTTAGCAAAGTGGTTGACATGTCTTATATGTTTTCTGAAACACACGCCTTTAACCAAGACATTAGTAAATGGGATATTAGCAAGGTGACTAATATGTACCATATGTTTTCTGGGGCACAAGCCTTTAACCAAGACATTAGAAATTGGGAGGTTAGCGAGGTGGACACTATGAGTTGGATGTTTTATGAAACACATGTCTTTAACCAAGACATTAGTAAATGGGATGTTAGCAAGGTAACTGCTATGGATTGGATGTTTGGAAGTACCAAAATCTTTAACCAAAACATTGGTAATTGGGAAGTTAGCAAGGTGACTAATATGGATTGGATGTTTATAAATGCAGAAGCCTTTAACCAAAACATTGGTCATTGGAATATTTCGAGTTTAACAGGGGCAACTCGTATGTTCAATGGCAGTGCAATGACTATAGACAATATGGATAACACCTTGCGTGGTTGGGCAAAACTTGATACTACTGCTGGTGAGAGCGCTATCCAGAGCGATGTTACTTGGGGTATCGCAAACTACACTGATGCCACTGCCAGACAATATTTAATAGACACCTATCACTGGACTATTAA
>NZ_CDSC02000499.1 GCF_001298715.1 Bathymodiolus azoricus thioautotrophic gill symbiont | reverse complement strand
CCTAACAATACGTGAAAAGTTAAATAAAATTCTATCGCATC
This sequence comes from Bathymodiolus azoricus thioautotrophic gill symbiont, assembly GCF_001298715.1. GTDB lineage: Bacteria > Pseudomonadota > Gammaproteobacteria > PS1 > Pseudothioglobaceae > Thiodubiliella. Next base: position 1,376 of record NZ_CDSC02000499.1, on the reverse strand, counting down.
ATACTGGTCAGGATATGGAAAAAATTCAGGCAGATACTGATAGAGACAACTTTTTAAGTGCGCAAGAGTCTGTTGAGTATGGGTTGATTGACAAAGTATTGTCTAACAGAACAGAATCTTGATAAAAATCTACAAAATTATTTTAAGGTTAAGCAATGAGCAAAAAAAGTGATAGTGATAAAATTTTATATTGTTCATTTTGTGGTAAGAGCCAAAGTGAAGTAAAAAAACTTATTGCTGGCCCTTCTGTTTATGTTTGTGATGAGTGTGTTGATCTATGTAATGACATCATTAAGGAAGAGTTTGCCAATGATGATCTAGCAGAAGAAGGTGAGCAAAGGTTACCGAAACCGAAGGAAATTAAGCAAACCCTAGATGAGTATGTCATTGGCCAGGATCGGGCGAAGAAGATATTGTCGGTTGCGGTTTATAATCATTATAAGCGTCTGAGAAGTCGTCTTAAAAAAGGTGATGAAGTCGAGCTGAGTAAAAGTAATAGTTTTACTGATTGGTCCAACTGGCTCAGGTAAAACTTTATTAGCTGAGACTTTAGCAAAAGTTTTGGATGTGCCTTTTACTATTGCTGATGCAACAACGTTGACCGAAGCAGGGTATGTTGGTGAAGATGTTGAGAATATCATTCAAAAGATCTTGCAAAAGTGTGATTTTGATGTAGAAAAGGCTGAGTCTGGCATTGTTTATATTGATGAGATTGATAAAATTTCTCGTAAATCTGAAAATCCATCGATTACTCGTGATGTTTCTGGAGAAGGTGTTCAGCAAGCTTTATTGAAGCTAATTGAAGGTACGATTGCATCTGTTTCACCTCAAGGTGGTCGGAAAAATCCACAGCAAGAATTTATTCAAGTCAATACTGCGAACATACTATTTATTGTTGGTGGTGCTTTTGCTGGGTTGGACAAAGTTATTAAGCAGCGCTCTGAGAAAGGTGGGATTGGTTTTTCGGCTGAAGTGAAAACTAAAGATGATGCTAAAAATATTGGTGAGTTATTTGCCGAGGTTGAGGCGGAAGATTTGATTCGCTATGGCTTGATTCCAGAATTTGTCGGTCGTTTGCCAGTCGTTGCTACGCTTGAGGAATTAAGTGAGGAGGCGCTGATTCAAGTATTGACCGAACCTAAAAATGCGCTAGTTAAGCAGTATAAAAAACTGTTTGAGATGGAAGGCACTGAACTTGAATTTCGTGATGACTCCTTGTCTGCAATTGCACAAAAATCTATGCAACGAAAAACTGGAGCAAGAGGCTTAAGAACTATTGTAGAGAATGTTTTGTTAGATACGATGTATGAAATCCCATCGGCTGATAATGTCTCAAAGGTTGTTATAGATAAGTTGGTTATTGATGGTGATAATGA
>NZ_CDSC02000341.1 GCF_001298715.1 Bathymodiolus azoricus thioautotrophic gill symbiont | reverse complement strand
GTATTTAGATTGATGGATGTGATATAAAGATGGAACATGAAGTCATCTGTAATGATACCAATACTGATATTGTTCCAAATACATTTTCCTCCAGAGGAGAGAAAGAAAACATTCTCTCAAGTTGGAAAAACCTCAAACATATAGTTTGATTTTTTTTTTTTGGATGTAATTTGAAACAGTTGGAACTAAGATCTGGTACCCATGTATCCTAGACAGGGAGACAGGAAACCATGAATTAACCGAGTTTTGTTGTTCAAATCGCATACCGTAATAGAAAAATACCATTAGTATTTATGTTAAAAACAGCATAAAAAAAAGTGTGTGTGATTTTACATAGTGTAGAACTGTCTATTAGATTAATAGTTCTCTTCATTGGTGGTTTAGGGTATTTTCCATCATTACTTTGCACAGTAAATTAAAAAACTAAATATTTAAATCGAATTAAAAAAATCTTTTCTATCTCATTTTTTTAAAAACAGGGTTTTATTTGTTGATATGTCTTATGATCTACATTTGTATCTGTGATATTTAAATAATGTTTTATATTTTGTAGTCTTTTCAAGCTTTGTAAATTGCATTTGATTGTTAATTTCTGGATACACTGTTTAAACTATTCATTTACTGGAAAAGTATTATTTTCTGCCAAATCTAGATTTTTACCCTCTAAAGCAAAAATGAAATTTTATCCTATACAAGGTTATTGAATTTTCATTTTTGGAGGGGTTTAACATTAGTTCATTTATTAAGTCTCCCAAACAAACTCCTCCTTCTCTGTATCTGATCATGGTACTAAATTGTTTGGTAGACTTTTGTTTTCTCTATTTAGTACTGTCATCTCATAATTAATACCTGAAATTTCGGTCTCCTAAAAACAGCAAAAATTGCAGGACACAGTGGACCCTTTTCGGGAGTGCAGATATTTTCAGCTATTTTTCATTGATTTTCAGTTATTTAATTTTCTATTGAGAATAATCCCTGTAAAAATAATACAACTTTCTAGTCTACAGAAATTAATACTTTTAACAGTAATACACATTATGTTTAATATGATAATCTATATATGTTATTAATATTTGTTGTATATTTCATTGTGTTGTGATTTTCTTTAGACAGCTTTATTTTCTACTAGTATTTTATTATCTATATTTTATACATTAAAATGTATAAATCTCCACCAGACCAGTATTGTTGTAAATGTTTGTTTGCTGTTGTTATAGATTTTCACTAGCCCAAAATAACATTGTGTGTGGAGCATGTATACAAAGACACTCAAATAAATCTTACAATTCATATTTATTGCTTTTATTATCTTGGTCCTTTTGGAACAGTTTTTAAGAATTTTAGCAGAATAGAAACTCTTGAAGGACAGGAGTGAGTGAGTGATTGTTGTTTTAAAGCCAATTTTGAGCTATTTTTCATCTATATCATTTCGAAAACAAGTTTCATTTTGACGAGATGATAATGATGAGCATGGCCACTTTGAACTAGACCAACATGCCAAGTTGGACTTTTATAGTGCTAGTTCACTGAAACAATAGTCCACAGGTAGACATGTCACACTACTCGATACATTATACTGATTCCAAGCCAACCAGTCTTTTCTATTTCTCCTTAATGCTGCGTTCTTAGCATAGAAGCAACAAATACCAATTTTATAATCTTTGGTTTGACGGCACCAGGAAACTAACCTATGAACTACCACACTCGAGGCAATGTGGTTTTTAAAAAAATAATAAAATGACATGTGCACCACTTCATTTCTTGTAAAATATTATATGCAAGTTTGGCTGTATTCTATCAAGAGATTTTAGTGAGCAGTATCGGATGAAGAAAAGTGTGATGTAGACTGTTGGGTAGCTGGTGATATATAAAACCTTAATGGCCACTCAATGTCTTGGTATAACAATATCAAACAATATATTTGTTTTCACTGTTTATTGTAAAAAAAATTATCACATGTACACAATAATTTCAATATTGCAGTTTAAAAAATCATAAATTATAGCATAATAATTCATGTTTGTAAAACAAAATGGACACTGAAAGCACATATACATGTATATATGTATAGCACAACCACACTAAAATGTAATAATG
>NZ_CDSC02000094.1 GCF_001298715.1 Bathymodiolus azoricus thioautotrophic gill symbiont | reverse complement strand
AAAAATGTGCTCGCTTATGACTATAAACTCATAACCACTGAGTTCGTTTACCATAAAATTAAACAATGTTTTGTTGACAGAGGTTATCAAGGTCATGGCATTAAAGACATTCAAGTATTCATCTCAAGACAAAAGCGCGGCGTAGCAAACAGCATTAAAAGGCTACTCAAACGCAGAAAGCGCCATAGAGCCTGAGATTTCTCATGTGAATAACGATGGCAGACTAAGTCGCAACTACCTTAAAGGCAAGATAGGTGATATGCAGAATGTTATTGTGTATGCCAGTGGACATAATTTGAGAAAGATCCTTAGCAAATTGGCGCAAGACGCCAAGGATTTTTTGGTGCAAATCTATTTGGCTTGGTTGTTTGGTTGTGAGCGTGTTAAAAGACCGAAGATTATTTTTGGTTAGTGGTTGAATTTTGGTTTATTTAGGTTGGGCTATTTATGCAAAGGTCTCAAATAAAGTTTAAGCCGTTACCATGCGAACACCATTTGGTGTTCCAAGTAGCAATACATCTGCAGGACTGTTGGCAAATAAACCGTTAGTCACAACACCGGTAATGCTGTTTAATTCAGTTTCTATAGCTTTTGGATTGGTAATTTTTAAATCACTTACATCTAAAATCAAGTTGCCATTATCAGTAGTGAAATCTCTGAGTTTCACGGTGCCGCCTATTCTTTTGGTAATTTCACGAGTGACATAATTCGCACTCATTGGGATAACTTCTACAGGTAAGGGGAACGCACCCATTACATCTACCAGTTTAGACTCATCGGCAATACAGATAAATTTATCCGCTACTGCTGCGACAATTTTTTCACGAGTAAGTGCACCACCACCACCTTTAATAAGGTTTAAACCATCATCTGATTCATCAGCGCCATCAATATAAACTGACATTTTTTGAACATCATTCAAATCAAATACTTCAATACCGTGTGATTTTAATCGCTGTGCTGTTGCTTCAGAACTTGCCACTGTGCCTTTGATTTTGTCTTTTATTGTTGCCAATGCATCAATAAAAAAATTAGCCGTTGAACCAGTGCCAACGCCTATAATAGTGCCTTCAACAACATAATTCAATGCTTCTTGTGCCACTGCTTGTTTCATTTCATCTTGTGTCATAATCGTTTTTGAATGTAATTTAAAGTGAGTTATTATACACCTATGCGAAAAATCATCTTAGCAAGCAATAATAAGGGGAAAATTAGAGAATTTAATGCCATGCTTAAAAGTGTCTGTGAAGTGGTATCAATGAGTGATGGTGGTGTTGAAGAAGTGCCTGAAATAGGACTCACTTTTGTTGAAAATGCTTTGATTAAAGCTCGCAATGCATCCGAACAATCAGCTCTTCCTGCTTTAGCAGATGACTCAGGCATTGTGGTAGATGCACTTGATGGTGCGCCAGGTATTTATTCAGCGCGCTATGGGGGTCGTCATGGTAATGATGAAGCCAACATGCAAAAACTATTAGATGAAATGAAGGATGTTGCTGATGGTGAGCGCAGTGCCAAGTTTTGGTGTGCAGTTGTATTTGTTGAACACGCAAACGACCCAACACCTATTATTATTCAGCGTGCTTGGGAAGGTGAAATTTTGCGTGAGAAAGTTGGCAAAAATGGTTTTGGCTATGACCCTATTTTTTATCTACCAACTCAGAGCTGTACTTCTGCTGAATTGTCCTCTGAGGTCAAAAATACGATTTCACATAGAGCTAAGGCACTCACAGCACTATTAGAAGAATTAAAAGTTTGTTAGTACTTCCGCCACTTTCACTGTATATCCATTACCCTTGGTGTGTAAAAAAATGTCCGTATTGCGATTTTAATTCGCATGAACAGCGTACTGAGAATGATACGGCCTACATACAAGCGGTATTGGCAGATTTGAAAAATCAACTGCATTGGGTGCAAGGGCGAGAGATACAAACAATTTTTATTGGTGGCGGCACGCCAAGTCTATGCTCGATTGAAGCCATGGAAGTTTTGTTTGTAGGACTTAGAAAAACACTGGATTTTGCCGATGATATTGAAATCACATTAGAGGCCAATCCTGGGGCAAGTGATAGAGAAAAATTCAGTGCCTTAAAAAAGTTAGGGGTGAATCGTTTGTCAATTGGCGTGCAGTCTTTTAACGATGGATATCTGCAAAACTTGGGCAGAATACATTCCAGCCAGCAAGCGATTGAAACGCTAAAACAAGCACAGGTGGTTGGATTTGATAATATTAATATTGATTTAATGTTTGGTTTTGAGGGGCAAAGCATTGACGAGTGTTTGTACGATGTTAAACAAGCCATCGCACTGAGTCCAGCGCATATTTCTTTTTATCAGCTCACCGTTGAACCCAACACTTTTTTTGCCAAACACCCGCCAAAACTTTCGCAAGAAAATGCATGGGAAATGCAAGAGCAAGGACAACTGTTATTAGAGCAAGCAGGATTTATCCAATATGAGGTTTCAGCATTTTCACAGCGACCTGCAAAACACAATCTGAATTATTGGCAATTTGGCGATTACTTAGGCATTGGTGCCGGCGCACATGGAAAAATAACCACAGAAGGTAAAATACTTCGCACATTACAATCAAAATCACCCAAAGATTTTACTCAGAACAACCAAAACAAAATTACCGCAGTAAAGCAACTTAGTTTTGAATTTATGTTGAATGCATTACGACTTAAGGCGGGATTTGAGTCTGATTTATTTACGCAAAGAACAGGGCAATCAATACCAACAATTCAGCAACAATTAAATAAAGCCCAGGCATTAGGACTACTTGAGCTAAATGATAAGCGCATTCAGCCTAGTGAAAAAGGATTTAATTTTCTGAATGATTTGCAGGTTATTTTTTTGTGATATAATTAGAAGATGAAAGTTTTGTTATCATTGTTTTTTCTTGTATTTATGTCGTTAGCTAATGCTAATGATATTGTTGCATCTAGTGGTATTGAGCATTGCTCATTAGGTAACAAATTGATGAATATGTCCGTTGAAGAACATTTATCAGGATGTTGCGATACAGTTTGTGCGCAACATTTTTCTATTGATAAGAAGGCCATAATTTCTGAGAGAGTTATTCTTCAATCACTTTCAGTGACCTCTATTGCTAATACTTTTTATACATCTTTTTCCTCGAAGATGATTCTCCCCCCTCCAATCGTTTAAATTTTCTAGCGTATTGACTCTGTAAATTTGTTTTTATAAAGCAATTTTATTATTGTCAATCGTCAATCAATCTAAGTTTTTTTAGTAGCACTTAAGAATTGTTTATCAATTCAAATAGTTATTGATTAAGGAGAATAAAAATGAATAACAAAACATTATCACGCAGGCAATTTGTTACGGGTGTAACAATAGGCGCTGCAGCATTAGCGATTAACCCAAGTATTTTATTTGCGGGTATGCGCAACAATATAACAACACTAACAGGTAATACTTTTAACCTAAGTATTGGAGAGCAAAGCGTCAACTTTACCGGCACCATGCGCAGCGCCACTACCGTAAATAACTCACTGCCAGCACCTTTATTAAGGTTTAAAGAGGGGGAGATGATTACGCTAAATGTTACTAATCATCTAAAAGAAAACACTTCTATTCACTGGCATGGTTTGATTTTGCCAAGTGAAATGGATGGAGTGCCTGATATTAGTAATGATTTTCATGGCATTGAACCAGGCGAAACCTTTACTTATCGTTTTAAAGCCAAACAAAGTGGCACCTATTGGTATCACTCACATTCTGGTTTTCAAGAACAAACAGGCCTGTATGGCCCGATTGTGATAGACCCAGCTGGAAAAGACCCAATCACTTATGATAAAGATTATATTGTTATGCTTTCTGATTGGACCGATGAGAATCCAGTTGATGTGTATCACAAACTTAAAAAACTCTCACATTATTACAATTTTAATGAACGCACCCATACTGATTTAATGGATGACATCGAGAAAAATGGACTAGAAAATACTTGGAGCGATAGAAAAATGTGGAACCAAATGCGCATGAGCCAGCGTGATTTGTCCGATGTAACAGGATACACTTATACTTATTTAATCAATGGCGTAACACCTGACAAAGGCTGGGTTGGCTTGTTTGAAAAAGGTGATAAAGTGAGAGTTCGCTTTATTAACGGTTCAGCAATGACTTTTTTTGATGTGCGCATTCCAGGGTTAAAAATGACGGTAGTGGCTGCTGATGGACAAAATATTGAACCTGTGTCTGTTGATGAGTTCCGCATTGGCGTGGCAGAAACCTATGATGTGATTGTTGAACCAAAAGATGACAGAGCCTACACTATTTTTGCCCAAGATATTTCTCGCTCTGGCTATGCACGAGGCACATTAACTCCCGATACCTCAGTGTTAGGCGAGGTGCCTGAATTAGACAAGGCGTCTAGTCTAACACACAGTGATATGGGGATGAATATGTCAAATATGGCAGGTATGGATCATTCAAAAATGAATCACGGCTCGATGAACATGAAGCAAACGACAATGTCTGGCATGGATCATTCAAAAATGGGTCACAGTTCAATGGGTAAGCAAAAGTCAATGGCAGATATGGACCACTCAAAGATGAATATGGGTGACAACAAAGAAATGTCAACCATGGGTTCAATGTTAACTCATGCGGATACTGAATTTGGACCACATATCGATATGCGTTCTGTTGATCCACAATATCGTTTAGATGACCCAGGTGTTGGGTTGCGTGATAACGGTAGAAAAGTCTTAACTTATGCAGATCTTCGTAGTTTGCATATGACGCATAACTATCCAGACCCAGATCGTGAGATTCAATTGCATTTAACGGGCAATATGAGTCGTTATATGTGGTCTATTAATGGTGTGAAGTTTGCCGATGCTGAGCCTTTGCAGTTTAAATTTGGCGAAGTTGTTCGTATCACTTTTGTTAATGACACAATGATGAATCACCCTATGCATCTACATGGAATGTGGAGTGATTTAGAGACAGGAGATAATATGTATATCCCACGCAAGCATACGGTGATTGTTCAACCAGGGGCAAAGATTAGTTATCGAGTTAAAGTTGATGCTAAAGGCTCGTGGACATATCATTGTCATTTGTTGTATCACATGTTGGGTATGTTTCGTCGTGTGGATGTGGTTTAATTAAAGGAGAAAATAATGAAATATTTAAAAGCAGTAACAATTAGTTGCCTATTTGTGCTGACATCACTGTCATTTGCAATGGGCATAGAAGACGACCCTATTTTAACTAAGGTGATGGGTGAAATAGAGTTGCGAAGTACAGATGGTGCTAATCCTAGAGCTTGGGATATTGAGGCTTGGATGGGTCAAGATTTAAATAAATTTTGGGTTAAAACTAGGGGTGAAAAAGTTGCAGGGAAGACCGAAAAATCTGAATTACAATTGCTTTACTCAAAAGCAATAACGCCTTTTTGGGATTTGCAATTCGGAGTAAAAGAAGACTTACAACCTAAACCAAAACGCAATTGGGGAGTGATTGCTGCCAAGGGCTTAGCGCCTTATTTACTTGAAGTTGATGCTTCGTTATTTGTGGGTGAATCTGGCAGATTAGGTGTACGCTTAGACGCTGAGTATGAGTATATGTTTAGTCAAAAATTGATCTTATCACCAGAAGTAGAGATTAATGCATTTAGTAAAGACGATGAATTAACAGGCACAGGGAAAGGCTTGTCTAGTGTTGAGGCAGGGCTAAGGCTGCGTTATGAAGTGACGCGTGAATTTGCACCTTATATTGGCATTAACTGGGAAAAAAAATACGGCAATACGGCTAATTTTTCTATTGCTGAAGGTGAGGATATTGAGGATGCACAAATTGTAGTTGGTATGCGTTTTTGGTTTTAATCTGATAATATGTGGTTTTATTTTGGAGTATAAAGAATGAAAATTTTATTAAAAATATGGTTTGTGATTGGTTTATTATTTCTATTGATTTGGTTTGGGGTGTTTAACATTTCTGCCACAGAGAAACATTGGGATATTACAACAAAGTTATTGGCATTTGTAAAAGAACGCTCTATTACGGTGCGTGCACATGATATTAAGGTGCCTGATTTATCAAAACCCGATATGATTAAGAGTGGCGCTAAGAACTTTGATGCAATGTGTGCTCAATGTCATTTGTCTCCTATCAAAGAATCGACAGAATTGAGTCTTGGGCTTTATCCTAAGGCACCTGTGTTTTATCAGCAAAACCACACAGGTCATGGTGCAGGAAATACATTCTGGACCATTAAAAATGGACTTAAGATGACTGGAATGCCAGCATGGGGGGATTCTCATACTGATCAACAAATATGGGAAATGGTGGCTTTTTTAGAAAAACTTAATGACATGTCAGCTGCTAAATATACACAATTAGTTGGCGATGGCGGGCATACGCATAAAAATATTGAGCATATAGAAGAAGCAGTTGTCCCTAAGAGTAACAACGCCCATCAAGAGAACGGGCACCTGCATTAATTTAATATAAAAAAAGGAGAAAACATGAAAACAGTAATAATTTTATTAAGTGCGTTATTTTTAACTGCTTGTTTTGACAGTGGTGATGCGCAAGCAAAAGAAGAGAATAGGACAAAACTAGGTAAAGCAACTTTTGATAAAAATTGTGTATCTTGTCATGGTAAAGATGCAAGGGGTACATCGACAGATTGGAAAAGACTTTTACCAAATGGCAAATATCCAGCGCCACCATTAAACGGAACAGCGCATGCTTGGCATCATTCACCGAAATTGCTACTAAACACTATTAATAATGGTGGTGTAAAGTTAGGTGGATGGATGCCAGCATTTAAAGACAAACTAACGGATAAAGAAAAGCAGGCAACCCTAGATTATCTACATAGCTTATGGTCAAAAGACATTCAACAAAAATACGATGCGAGGTTCAAATGATTAGTAGAAGAAGTTTTATACAAGCAGGCTTGGTTTTGGCGGCGTTGCCAAAGCAGATTGTATGGGCAAGCGGTAAGGTTTTTCGCAATACTTTTAGAACGCCAAAGCTAGAACTAGGCAGAAGAGTGGGTAAAGATGTTTATTTCGATTTAAGCATTCAGTCTGGCAGAAGCGCTATTTTCCCCAACAAGGCCACACCAACCTTAGGTATAAATCAAGATTTTCTAGGGGTAACGCTACGCGCTAATAAAGGCGATAGAGTACATATTAGCGTTAAAAACACCATTGATAAAACCACCACACTACACTGGCACGGTATGAAGCTACCCGCCAAAGCCGATGGTGGGCCTCATCAGCCAATTGCGCCGAACCAAATTTGGCAAACTCAGTTTGACATTATTCAGGATGCTGCGACACTTTGGTATCATTCGCATCAATTACACAAAACGGCTGAACAGGTTTACCAAGGCTTAGCGGGGCTATTTATTATTGGCGATGATGCATCTAAAAAACTGAACCTGCCTTCTGAATATGGGGTGGATGATTTACCAGTGATTATTCAGGATAAGGATTTTAACCGCAACGGCTCTTTTTCTTATTTAGGCTCAATGATGGACAGTATGCGTGGCATGAAGGGCAATACAGTGCTGGTTAATGGTGTGGTTAGTCCAGTTTTAAAAGCCAAAAAATCTTTATTACGATTGCGACTACTAAATGGTTCAAATGCCAGAACTTATCATTTAAGTTTTAATGATAATCGTGTGTTTACCATTATTGGTAGTGATGGCGGTCTATTAGAGCATTCGATTAAAGCCAATACGCTGCGTTTGGCACCTGCTGAACGAGTAGAAATTTTGGTGGATGTGAGCGATGGCGGGCGTCCGATTCTACAACATGCTGCTGCGCAAGAGTCATCAAGCATGGGTGGCATGGGGATGATGGGTGGCATGATGAATAATGAGCGTCAGGATATGGATATTTTTCAGATTGATGCCTCTGATACACTTAAAAGCACGAGCAGCATCCCTAAGAATTTAGTCAAGCACAACAACCCACAGCAATCCGCAGTAAGCAAGCAAAGAAGGTTAGTTTTGCAAATGCAAATGGGGCCAAGAATGATGCTTGGTGGCAATGCTTTTAGTATTAATGGCAAGACCATGGATGTTAATCGAATTGATGAAGTGGTTAAGGCTGGCAGTACAGAGATTTGGCACTTAGAAAATACCTCAATGATGCCGCATCCTTTGCATATCCACAATGTACAATTTAAAGTAATTGCTCGTAGAGGCGGGGTTAAAGGGCATGAGTTGGGCTTTAAAGATGTGGTGTTAGTACACCCTAGAGAACGAGTAAGTGTGATTATGAAGTTTCCTGAGTTTCGTGATGCAAAAATACCTTATATGTATCACTGTCATATTTTAGAACATGAAGATAGAGGAATGATGGGGCAATTTGTCGTAGTTTAAGTTTAAAGGATATAAATATGAAGCACATTTATCAAGTTTTAGATATGTCTTGTGGAGGATGTAAAACCAATGTAGAAAAGGCATTGTTGGCGCTATCTGACATACATAAGGTAGAGATTGATTTAGCCACCAAAGCCGTGGTGGTTGAAATGCAGAGTCATTTATCACTTGATACTTTGCAACAGGCTTTATTAACGGCTGGGTTGCATTATACGATTACTATGCCAGAGCATGAGTTTATACACCACCCAAAACAACAAACAAGTATTAAAAATGGGAACGGTGTGTTTTATTGTCCGATGTTTTGTGAGGGTGAAAAAACTTACCCAACACAAAGCGGTTGCCCAATCTGCGGTATGGATTTAGTAGAACAGCCTAGCACCACGCAAACCACCCAATTTACTTGCCCAATGCATTCTGATATTGTTCAGGATATGCCGGGAAGTTGCCCCATTTGCGGTATGGATTTAGTTACACTAGAGGCTGAAGATAGCGAGCAAAAAACTTATCAAGATTTGCTTAAAAAAATGAAAATATCGGCGTTGTTTGCTTTGCCAGTTTTTATTATCTCGATGTCCGATTTAATTCCTAATAATCCACTCAATGTTTTAATGAGCGGACAAAATTTGGGTTTTGTGCAATTTGTTTTAACTTTACCTATTGTTTTTTGGACTTGTTGGATGTTTTTTGAGCGGGCTTATACATCCATTATCACTTGGAATCTTAATATGTTTACTTTGGTGGGTATTGGCACAGGGGTTGCGTTTATTTTTAGTGTGGTAGGATTGTTTTTCCCTGAGATTTTCCCTGATGATTTTAAAACCGAAAGTGGTACGGTTTTACTTTACTTTGAAGCCACGGCAGTAATTTTAACTTTGGTTTTATTGGGGCAATTATTAGAAGCAAAAGCACACAGTCAGACCAGTGGCGCATTAAAAGCATTATTACAATTGGCACCTGCAACGGCGATATTACTTAAGAATAATGTAGAAGTCGTGATTGCCATTGATAAGATTAAAAAAGATGATTTGCTAAGAGTTAAACCTGGAGACAAAATTGCCGTAGATGGTGTTATTACTCAAGGCAAAAGTAGTCTTGATGAATCAATGATTTCTGGTGAACCCATTCCCGTTGATAAAGTTGAAGGTGATAAAGTGACTGCTGGCAGTATTAATGGCAATCAGTCTTTTGTGATGTGTGCTCAAAAAGTAGGCGCAGAAACCTTACTTTCTCAAATTATTGAAATGGTTAAAACTGCATCTCGTTCGCGCGCACCGATTCAAAAATTAGCCGATACTATTGCTAAATATTTTGTACCAATCGTGGTCTTAATAGCAATTTTAACTTTTATGATTTGGGTCTGGCTTGGGCCAGAACCCGCACTGGTTTATGGCTTTGTGAATGCAGTAGCAGTTTTGATTATTGCCTGTCCTTGTGCTTTAGGCTTAGCGACACCGATGTCAGTAATGGTTGGCGTGGGCAAAGGGGCGCAATCAGGTGTGCTAATTAAAAACGCCCAAGTTTTAGAAATAATGGATAAGGTTGATGTGTTAATCACTGATAAAACTGGCACGCTTACTCAGGGCAAACCCTCGGTGGAAGAAGTGTTTTCCCAAATAGGCAATGCTGATGATTTATTGCAAAAAATAGCTTCACTCAATCAATATAGTGAACACCCTTTGGCACAAGCTGTAGTACAATCTGCTAAAGAAAAAAATATCAGTCTTGTTGAAGTGGCAGATTTTGAAGCAATTACTGGTAAAGGCGTAGTTGGCATAATTGATAAACAAAAAATAACATTGGGCAATCTAGCGTTAATGAGAACGAATAAGATTAATATTGGTGATGATGCATTAATGCAAAAAATCATTTTTGCACAAGAACAAGGCAAAACTGTTTCTTATATTGGTATCGATGATAAGGTGTTAGGCTATGTATCTATTAGCGATAGCATTAAATCAAGTAGTAAAAAAGCCATCACTGAGTTAATGGCAAAAGGGGTGGATGTCATTATGATGACAGGCGATAATAAAAATACTGCCAAAGCAGTTGCTGATGAACTTAATTTAAGTGAATTCCAAGCACAGTGCCTGCCAGAAGATAAACTTAATAAAATAAAACAACTTCAAGCACAGGGGAAAATTGTAGCCATGGCAGGCGATGGGGTGAATGACTCACCTGCTTTAGCACAAGCAGACGTGGGAATAGCGATGGGCACAGGCACTGATGTAGCAATCCAAAGCGCGGAAATTACTTTAGTGCGAGGGGATTTATATGGGATTATTAAAGCTAAAAAATTAAGTTATGCAGTGATGAAAAATATCAAACAAAATTTATTTTTTGCATTTATTTACAATATTTTAGGGGTACCAATAGCTGCTGGGATATTGTTTCCTGTATTTGGCGTGTTGCTTTCCCCCATGATTGCCGCAACAGCGATGAGTTTTAGCTCGGTGTCGGTGATTGTAAATGCACTTAGACTTAGAAAAATTTCTTTATAAGGCTTAAGGGCATCCCAGAAACCCTAATGAAGTTCTGCAAGCTCTTTTGGCTAGGTTTTTTTGGGAACGCCCTTAAAGAAAACTTGTTAGGTAAAATAGAATTTTTTTAATATTTTCCCAAGCACTAACATGTCTGAAATTACACGCGTCTTAATTGAAGCACTACCGTACATTCAAAAATTTAAAGACAAAACCATTGTCATTAAATATGGTGGCAATGCAATGATAGACGAAAAACTAAAATCCAGTTTTGCACGAGATGTTGTGTTGATGAAATCAGTCGGTATGAACCCAATCGTAGTGCATGGTGGCGGACCACAAATCGGTAAAACATTGGAGAAAATCGGCAAGAAAAGTGAATTTATTGGCGGCATGCGTGTGACTGATAGTGAAACCATGGATGTGGTAAAAAAGGTTTTAGGTGATGTGGTGAACAAAGAAATTGTAGATTTAATTCATCAACATGGTGGACACGCTATTGGTTTAGTAGGCAAGGGTAAGTGTTTGGTTTCTGCTAAGAAATTACCGACACCAGAAGGGGTTGATTTAGGCTTTGTGGGTGAAGTTGATAGCATTGACACTTCGGTGATTGATGCATCGCTTAATGCCATTCCTGTTATTGCACCCATTGGCACAGGTGCAGATGAATGCTTTTACAATATTAATGCCGATTTAGTCGCAGGCTCAATCGCTGAAACACTTGATGCTGAAAAACTGATTTTGTTAACCAACACTATTGGTTTGTTGGATGGAGAGGGTGAGTTATTAACAGGTTTGAGTGCTAAAAAAGTTGATGAGTTGATTGCTGATGGCACAATTTACGGTGGTATGCTACCAAAGATTGGTTGTGCTCTGTCAGCGGTTAGAAATGGTGTTAAATCCACGCATATTATTGACGGGCGTGTCTCTCATGCCGTACTCTTAGAAGTATTTACTGATGGTGGTGTTGGCACACTAATTACTGCTGATGAATAAATCACATAGAAATACTATTAAAGTTTGTGATTGTCAAATATTGGCACATTATCAATTTGAGGGTGAACAGTATATTTTAACTTTGGCATCAGATACCATTGCTAAAGCGACCAAACCAGGGCAATTTTTGCATATCACGGTTTCCGATTCTCTCGCTATGAGGCGACCGATTTCAATTATGTCAGTGGATGTTGAAAATGGTACTTTTGACTTACTCTATAAAATAGTGGGCGAGGGTACGCGCCAATTGTCTGAGCGTAAAATAGGCGATGTGTTATCTATTATTGGACCCATCGGTAATGGTTTTAAACTCACTGACAAAAAACGCCCATTACTCATTGGAGGCGGTGTGGGTATGCCACCGATGATTGCCATTGCGCAACAAATTAAAGATAGGGATTATCAGCCATTTACTATTCTTGGTTCAGAAGTACCATTTCCATTCGATGAAAAGCCAGCAGATAATGCCAAAGATTATGCAGGCACAACGCACACAATGCCGTTGTTAGAAGATTGGGGTATTGAGTGTCGTTTGGCAAGTTTGCATGGGTTTAAAGGCGTATTTAAAGGCTTTGTCACTGACCTAGCACGAGTGTTTTTAGACGCACTTTCTGCTGAAGAATTAGCACAAGTTGAAGTCTATTCTTGTGGTCCACACCCAATGTTAGAAGCAGTGGCGAAACTTGCTAAAGAATATAACTTACCTTGCCAAATATCTTTAGAAGAATATATGGCGTGCGGGGTTGGTGGTTGTGCGGGTTGTGTGGTTGAAGTGCGCCCTGCAAGAAGTGCCCTTGGGGTGCAAACTGATAACGGTGTAGCAATGAAACGCGTTTGCGTTGATGGCCCTGTGTTTGATGCTTACCAAGTATTTTGATTAAAGACAACTTAGCAAGAGTTCAAGCGCGGATTAACAAGGTTAATCACACTCAAACCGTAACTTTGATTGCGGTTAGTAAAACAAAGAGCGCATCTGATATACAACAAGCGATTGACGCAGGACAACGCCACTTTGGTGAAAATTACCTGCAAGAAGCCTTAGATAAAATTCAAACATTAAAAAATTCAAAGGTGTGTTGGCATTTTATCGGCCCAATTCAATCCAATAAAACCAAACAAATTGCGCAAAACTTTGATTGGGTGCATAGTATTGATAGACTTAAAATTGCCAAGCGACTTAATGAACAACGACCAGATAATAGGGGGAAACTCAATGTTTTATTGCAAATTAATATTGATAATGAACCCACTAAATCCGGGTTTTTTCCTGAAGAAATTGATGAAGTCATCATGCAAATTAAATCTTTAAGCAAACTATCACTAAAGGGTTTCATGTGTATTCCCAACCCTGATAATTCACGCATAAGTTTTACTAAAATGGCAGAAATAGGGGAAAGATATCCTAATTTAGATATGCTATCTATGGGTATGAGTCATGATTTGGAATTAGCCATTCAAAATGGTGCAACTTTTGTTAGAATTGGTACTGATATTTTCGGAAAAAGAGATTGATTCTTTAGTTTCTATCAGGATTCTCTTAAATGTAAAGTATGAATATACTTAGTCAGCCCTTAAAAACCACACAAAACA
>NZ_CDSC02000006.1 GCF_001298715.1 Bathymodiolus azoricus thioautotrophic gill symbiont | reverse complement strand
CATTTGGGTACCTAAGCCCTATTTTTTCTTCAAACGCTCAATACCCAACATTTTAAAAATATATTTTTGATAAGCAGGCTCAGAGTTGCCTGTTTTCATATTACGAATAAAAAACTTCTCAAAGGCGATTTTCGCCAAGTGCATCATCTTGCCTTTTTTCGCCCAAGTAACATTTCTAGGTGGGATTTGCGGCATGGCAACAAAGGCTGCGCCTGTATCACCCATATCAGCAATACAAACTGCATTCCAAGTTGGGATGTGTGATGGTGCTCTTTCGTTAATCATATCTTCAATATTGTGCACTACTGCAGCCACCATTGATTCAATCATATAGCCTGTTTTAGGGGTGCCACACATAATAGGTGTAGCCTCAACAGGGGGAATGGCGATATTAACACCCACTGAGAAGATGTTATCTTGCACAGGGGATTGCTGGTATTCGTTCACCATGACAAAACCACGCGGATTAACAAAACCAGAATCTACATCTGCTAAATTAGCAACGGTATCAACGCCCTTAAAAGCTGGTAGTAACATGGTATATTTACTGTCAATTTCAACCGTTTTAACCGCTTCGCCATTGTCGTCACATTCACTAATAATCACTTTATCAGCCTCAACTTTGTCAACCTTAGAATTGGTATGCCATTTAATATGTCTGTGACGACATTCGCTTTCTAGCAAGCCCTTAGAGTCACCAACACCACCCAAACCTAGGTGTCCAATGTAAGGCTCAGGGGTAACGAAGGTGATTGGGCATTTGTCACGAATA
>NZ_CDSC02000050.1 GCF_001298715.1 Bathymodiolus azoricus thioautotrophic gill symbiont | reverse complement strand
CAAATAACACAAATAACACAAATAACACAAATAAGAAAAAGAAAAGGATTACTACCCCTGCTTTTAATATTCAAATCGATATTGGTGATGGAGAGCACGCTACTTTCTTTGGCGGCTCTACCAATGTAGACATTAAAGTTGGCAATGGCGCACACCACACACTTATGTATGGAGACAATAATATTTTAATTAGTATTGGTCATGCAGGAGACACCAATCGTTTTATTGAAATAGGAGGTTATCGCGCATTAGAAGGTGTGCAAATTTTAATAGGCACTAAAAATGTGGTGGTTAATCACGGTGTCAGGAATGATTTTATTATCGCAACCGACCCTTCTTTCCCTATGATTCCGTTTGTTAATCCTTTTGATGGATCGGCCAATGTTTTGGGCTCCTTACAAGATATGGCAGATATGAGTAACGCCGAACAAAATGCCCTATGGAGTTGGAAGAAAACCAAAAAGTTTGCAAAGGACATGAGTTCGCTGGATAAGAATAGTGACACCGACTATAAGAAGATTTTAAACCGTGGTGGACAAAACGAAGTGTCCGACACAGGGTTGAAATACGATATAGAAGCGACGCTCAATAAGCAAGCTAATAACTTTATGCAACGGAAAAGCAAGCGTCAGGAAGCAAACCAAAGCTTCAAAGAGAAGCTTAGTAACTTTAGCTTAAACCTTACGATTGGCGGACAAGGATCCGACATTCTTATTGGTAATGGTAATTTTAGTTTTATGTTTGGTGATACCGTCTCTTCTGTTTTAGATACTACTGTTGCTTCATTATTTGGTATCATGCAACAAGGATACACCTCAGATGGACAGCCAAAAACCACTTTTACCTACACACCAGGCAATGTAAAAACAAAACTTATCAACGGTATTCTCAGTAAGATGGCAGAGAAAGCAGAAGACACCACCTTTGGCGATATATTGGGCTATCAATACATTAATTCTGGTGAATTCTATAAAACCGAGACATCAACCCCTGATTTATCAATGTCAGATATGTTAAAAGAGTTGCTTGGCACAGTATCTGACACCTTTGATAACTCCATTCAAGCTATATCTGAACCAGCTCGTATTATTAATGCATTGGAATCTGGCGTAGAATCAACAAAAGATATGGGTGAAAACACGCTAGAGGCATTAGGGATCAAAGATAAAGATGATGACGACGATGACGATGACAATGACGACAATGACAGCGAAAATTCAAACAATGTTACCGGTGATAATGAAGAAAACTCAGATGGTACTGAAAAAAGCAACGAAGCCTTTGGCTTTAGTGGACTTAAACTACCCTCTTTATTTGATTTTTACGCGCCAAACTTATTTGAAACCCTTGGTAATCTACCAGAATTAGCAGAAACACTAGCCAGTAGTATTGCCATAGATTCTGCCAATATGAAAGATAAAGTAGTTGAGTTTTTCTCAGACATAGGATATATGACCAACGACGGAGATTTATTCTTCAATATAGGGGCTCAAAATTTTGCATGGGGCGGTGATGGTAAGGACTTGTTTGCTTTAATGGGTACCAACAACAATGTTTGGGGCGGTAAAGGAGATGATGTTGCTTATGTCATTGGCGAAGGCAACACCATTAGTGGCAACGAAGGAGATGACAATGCAGTTTTTGTAGGTCAAAACCATATGTTTATTGGCGGTGAAGGCGATGACATTGGTGTTGCATCTGGTCGATACAATGTTTTATTTGGTGGCACAGGTGAAGATCAGCTTTGGGCATTTGGAGAAGGCGCCTATATTGCAGGCAACGAAGGGAATGATTACCTAGTATCCACTGGTAATTATGGCAAAATTTACGGTCATTCTGGCGATGATATCGGGGTTGTAATTGGTGCCTATAATGTAATGAGTTTAGGCGAAGGAGACGACCATGGAAAAGTATTTGGCAATAAGAATACCGTTTATTTGGGTGAAGGCAATGATGAATTAGAAGTTGCCAGTCACGACTCCCTCATCTTTGCTGAATCTGGCAATGATTCCCTGTATATGCATAAAAACTCAAGCAATAACAACATTGATGCAGGAAAAGGGGATGATTTACTGTATTTGGGTGGCACAAACAACATTGTTACTGGTGGCGAAGGAGCGGATGTATTTATGATTGGCAATGACAACCTATCCAGCGAACTTATCGTTGACAGTGAGGATTATATTGCATTTGATTTAGACAGTTATCAAGATGTAATGTATTATCGTCATAATGATAACGACCTTTTAATCAAACACCGTTCCTTTGCAGAAGCAGACGAATCCGATATTGATTATCAAGAGGACAATGCCGATGTTGGTATTTCCAAACAATATCGAGGTCAAGATGGTACTGTGTTAATTAAAGATTATTTTGCCGATAATAGCAGTACCGATGGTGCAAAAATTTGCGTTAATATCGATGCTGAAAATAACCGCTACCATTATTTGGATAAGGTACAAGTTAGTAAACTGGTTGAATATATGTCCTCTTTTGATTCATTCGCTGATACCGAAGGTGTGTCAGGATATGCGCAAGAGGTTAATCAATTATGGTCGGCGTCAAAGGTGGGTTATAATATGCCTGAGGTGATGAAAAATTTAATTTAATA
>NZ_CDSC02000045.1 GCF_001298715.1 Bathymodiolus azoricus thioautotrophic gill symbiont | reverse complement strand
ATAATTTATCGTAAGTATAGCTTTTCACTAACTTAGCTTGTTGATACAAGCGATGCTCAATACTAGCATCCGACACATCAGTGGTGGTGAGCAGCACCCACTCACACGCTAGTTTTTCTATGGCTTTTTGCTCGTCTTTTTCGCCAGATAAGGCGTGTAATTCTGCCATATTTGGGATGATGATTTTTACCCAAGGCAATAAGTCTTGTCTTAGTGTGTCTATTGCCTGCGTTTGCAATAAAGTTTCTTCACTGCTCGCTTTGATAATCGGGTCAAGCACAATGATTTTATCTCGTACTAAATCGGCAATTACCCTAATTTGTTCGCTAGAGCAAAGCAACCCAATCTTAACAACCTTAAAATCAATATCTGCTTGCAGATGATGGAATTGTTTGGTAATTAACCCAATATCCACTACTTGAACTTCAGCAATTGATTGGGTGTTTTGCACTGTCATCGTCGTTACAATCGGCAATGGCGTTAGTCCAAGTTGGTTAATGGTTTCAATATCAGCACTGATACCAGCGCCACCACAAGGGTCAAGCCCAGATAAAACTAAAACTGACTCATTCAACCTTGCTTTCTTTTTTGATTAAGAAATCTACTACTTTTAACATTTCATGATGTGAGCCAGCACGAGTAGCATCTGTCCAATATTTACCATTTACTACAATAACAGGCACACCTTTCATTTTATATTTAAACGTATTTAACTTGGATTTATTAACTTTAATCTTGACACCAAATGAATTAAACGCTTTAGCAACCTTATCTTTGTCAATGCCAAAATTCGCAACCCAATTGACAAATTCATCTTCGGAATTAAAATTTCTATTTTTATTGTGAATGGCATTAAACAGTGGCCCGTGAAGCTTATCCAATAAATCAAGACTCTCTAATACATAATAGAAAATCGCACCTTCTACCCATCTATCTGGAAGCA
>NZ_CDSC02000008.1 GCF_001298715.1 Bathymodiolus azoricus thioautotrophic gill symbiont | reverse complement strand
TTTAGGGCGACTAAATAATAAGTACCAATACGATATTGTGCATCAGCATTGCTAGACTTTGTAGCTACTGAAAAACCACTTATTGGTTAAGCCCATATCTCGCTTAATATCTTGCCCCCTGTTTATACATTAACGCCAAATTATTTTGTGCGCTCTCATGACTCTGTTCAGCTGAGTTTTTTAATCCATTGAAAGGTAATCTCGGCACGTTTTTTTTCACCACCAATACCCTAAATACAGGCTACCTAAGTACGAATTGTGTATGAGAAAGTCTGTTTTCTAAAGCGTAATTTAACAAAAGACGAAAAAAAACCACCCTAAAGGATGGCTTTTTTCTGTGCTGAAAATTAATCAGCTAATACAACTAACTACTTAGCTGTTGAACTGTCACCGTTGTAGTAACCGTTCTTACCATCAGCATAACCCTTAGCATATGCATCAGCTTGTGCCTTAGCATATGCATCAGCCTGACCTTTGGCATATGCATCGGCTTCGCCTGAAGCGGTAGCGTCTGCTCTACCATCAGCATTGCCAGATGCAACACCTGAAGCAGTATTATCAGTCTTGTTTTTAGTGTTGAAATTCATACCAAAGTCTGTGTCATTCAGCCAGTTATTACCACCCTTGAATGGACCCCAGTTAGAGCCACCATTGAATGGACCAGCGTTAGAA
>NZ_CDSC02000406.1 GCF_001298715.1 Bathymodiolus azoricus thioautotrophic gill symbiont | reverse complement strand
CCCCCCCATACTGCGATTGAACCATCGGCTTTAACGGCAGTAAAAACACTGTTAGCTGAATGAATCTCAATATAACCACTGTCAGTGGGTGCACCTGAACCGCCAGCATAATGTAAACCCCACACTGTAATTGAACCATCGGCTTTAAGGGCGGCAAAGGCACCCCTAGTTGAATAAATCTTGATATGACCACTGTCAGTGGGTGCACCTATGCCACCAGAATTTGAGTCACCCCATGCCGTGATTGAACCATCAGCTTTAAGCGTAGCAAAGGCCTCTTTATTAGGATAGTTTGGCGTATTATTCAACCCATCAAAATCATTAAAGTAACTAGAATAATCCACCTCGGAAAAACGCAAAAGATCAACACCCATAACCTGAACTTCTGCTAGAGACAGATAGTTCTTATCAAGTAATTGGATTCTAACATAACGACCTTGTTTGCCCTGTGTGCCTAATTTAATGATTTTTTTAGGATTAGGGGTGACATGAAAGTCTTTCCGATAAACACGAGTGCTAAAGTCTGCTGTATTGGAAACACTGACCTGGTAATTGCTTAGCCTATCTACACAACAATCGGTACGATTGTAGATAATGATTTGATTGATATTTTTCTTACTGCCCAGATCAACCTGCCACCAGGCACCTTGTTCCTTTTGGGTGTGAGTTATGCTATAGATCTTTGCCAAGATGACTGGCAAGGACTATTTTTTAAATGAAAGTGTTGCACTTATGGGTTGAATTCGCCTATAATTAATCTGACTTAATTCAATAAAAAGAAACTTTTATTAATAAAGTTGATAAAATTTTATATTAATACAAAGGAGAACAACAAATGAAAAATATAAATACCGAATCCACT
>NZ_CDSC02000304.1 GCF_001298715.1 Bathymodiolus azoricus thioautotrophic gill symbiont | reverse complement strand
CTGTGTATTGTAACGGCAAACAATGCTCTTATGATATAATTGAGCGTTTATTTATCTAATTTTTGCTCGTGTCTAAAATTGCCATTTTGAGTGTTAACCATCAACTTGCCCCTGTTGAAGTGCGTGAGAGAGTTGCGTTTTCACCTAATGAATTATCCAATGCTTTGAAGCAATTCAACAGTATTCAAGGTATTGAGGCTTGTGTCATTTTGTCAACTTGTAATCGCTCTGAAATTTACAGTATTGTTGATGATGATAATGCACAACAAATACTGAGTGATTATCTTGCCACCACCCATAATATTGCCAGAGAAAAGTTAGACCCTTATCTGGTTTATTTTGAAGGCGATGATGCACTCAAGCATATCTGTCGCGTAGCAACTGGACTGGATTCTTTGGTATTGGGTGAGCCACAAATCTTAGGACAACTTAAAGATGCTTACCATGCTGCCAAGGAAGCAGACACACTAAACAAGTTATTAGAAAAACTTTTTCAACACGCTTTTTCAACGACCAAAAAGGTTCGAACTGATACAGGAATCGGCTCATCTGCTGTTTCAGTTGCTTATTGTGCAGTCAAACTCAGTGAAAAGATCTTTGCCGACTTATCGCAGCAAACAGTGCTGCTCATTGGTGCGGGTGAGATGATTGAGTTGTGCGCTCAGCACCTTAATCAAAAAGGCATAAAAAAAATGATTGTTACTAATAGAACAGTTGAAAATGCCAAGAAAATTGCCGATTTATACGATGCCCAATCCATTAGTTTGAAGCAATTTTCATCAGTGGTATACGAAGCAGATATTATTATTTCTTCTACTGCTGCTAGTGTGCCAATCATCGGCAAAGGCTTAATTGAAAGCGCACTCAAACTGCGTAAACACAAACCAATGTTTATGCTGGATATCGCTATCCCTAGAGATATTGAGCCAGAAGTCGCACAACTCGATGATGTGTTTTTATACACAGTCGATGACTTGCAACAAGTGGTAGATAATAATATCAACAATCGCAATAAAGAAAAAACACTGGCTGAAGAAATTATTATCAGTGAAAACAAAAAATTTACACATTGGGTGGCAGCATTACCTAACGAAGAAGTCATTCAAGCTTATAAGAAAAACGCCTATCAAATTAAAAAGTCAGCCGTTGAAATGGCCCTTAAAAAGCTTAAAAATGGTGGTGATGCACAAACAATTATCGCCCAATTAGGCGACCAACTGACCAATAAATTATTGCACACACCCTTTAGCAATATCAAACAAAAAAATGCGAAGCAACTCAATCATTGTGCGTTTTGCATCCCTAAAAACAAAGCGAAAAAATCATGAACGCTTCACTCATAGCCAAACTTGAACAACTCTCAATGCGACTTGAAGAAGTTGGTGCCATGCTAAGCGACCCAGATGTTGCTTCAAACCAAAATAAATTTCGTGAATTGTCTATTGAACATGCACAACTCACGCCTGCGGTCGAACAATTCTGTGAGTATTTAAATGCACAAGAAGATGTTGAAGCCGCTAAAGCCATGTTGTTGGAAGATGATGATGAAATGCGTGCTATGGCAAAAGAAGAAATTGCCTCGGGTAAGGATAAATTAGAACAACTTGAATTAGACCTCAAAAAAGCATTGCTACCTAAAGACCCAAATGATTCACGCAATATTATTATTGAAGTCCGTGCAGGCACAGGTGGCGATGAAGCGTCGCTCTTCTCAGGTGATTTATTCAAAATGTATTCACGCTATGTTGAAAAACAAAAATGGCAAATAGAAGTCATGAGCTCTAATGTAGGTGAGCACGGTGGTTTTAAAGAAATTATCGCGCGTATTAGCGGTGTTGATGTATATTCAAAACTCAAATTTGAATCCGGTGCGCACCGTGTACAACGCGTACCGGAAACTGAATCCCAAGGTCGCGTGCATACTTCTGCTTGCACCGTGGCAATTATGCCAGAAGTAGAAAATATCGAAGAAATTAATATCAATATGAACGATGTGCGTGTTGATACCTTTAGAGCCTCTGGCGCTGGCGGTCAACATGTCAATAAAACCGATTCTGCTGTGCGTGTCACACATATCCCCACCAATACGGTGGTGGAGTGCCAAGACGGTCGCTCACAACACAAAAACAAAGCACAGGCAATGTCAGTATTAGCATCACGCATCTTAGATGCACAGCAGCAAGCACAGCAAAAAGAACAAGCCTCAACTCGCAAACAATTAGTCGGCAGTGGCGACCGCTCACAACGCATCCGCACTTATAACTATCCACAAGGTCGTATTACCGACCATCGCATTAACTTAACGCTTTACAAATTAACAGAAGTCATGGAAGGCGATTTAGAATCGGTGATTGAGCCACTTATTGTTGAACAGCAGACCAATCAACTAAGCGAACTCAATGATGCCCTTTAAAGTATTAATCTGTTAGTCAAGCCAAGGTTTTATTTGTGAACAACTGAGAAAGCCCAAACAAAACACCAAGTGCGATAACAATCGCTGGACCCGTTGCCACATCATAGTATATTGAGCTATTTAGCCCAATGACAACAGCAACTATTGAAACGACAATAGACAAAAATACCATTTGGACTGGACTACCAGCAAACACTCTAGCAACAGCTGGGGGAATAATAAGTAACGAAGTGATAAGCAATACACCAACAATTTGCACTGAAACCGATACGGTAAGCGCAATCATCAACATAAACAATAATTGATATGCAAAACGATTAAGCCCACTTGCCACACCTAATTCCTCGTTGAGCGTTAGTAATAACAAGCGTTGCCAAAAGATACTAAGCAAAATACCAACCAAGATAAGAATAGTATAAATCCAAATAATATCTTGATTGCTGATAGACAAAATATCACCAAATAACAATGAGAAGTAATCAGTATTTGTGCCACCCACTAGTGCCAAAACCACAATACCCAGCGACAAGGCAATGTGTGAAAAAATACCCAAGATAGCATCATTAGATAAAAAATCTTTTTGCTGTAAGGCAACAATCAAAGTGGCAAATAGCACACCAACAACAATCAATCCAATATGAATATCCAAACCACTTACCAAACCTAATGACACACCGAGTAGTGCTGAATGAGAAATGGATTCGGAAAAGTAACTCATTCGCCTCCAAATAACAAAACAGCCTAAAGAGCCTGCAATAATTGAAATACCAATGGCCGCTAAAAGCGCTCTAAAAATAAAATCTTCCATTAGCTTATTAAACCACTTGCTATTGACAATCCTTACACAGTCCATATAAATACAGGCAATGGTCGGTAAGTTGGTAGCCGTACTTTTTAGCAACATCGTGTTGGTGTTTTTCAATAGCTTCGTTTGTAAACTCGTCAATCTTGCCACACTTGACGCACACCAAGTGGTCATGATGTTCAACATTAGACAACTCAAATACACTTTGTCCGTTGTCAAAATTAAGCTTATTAACCATCCCAGACTCTTCAAACTGAGTTAACACACGGTAGATTGTTGCCACGCCGACCTCTTCATTTTGCATAATTAGTGCACGATAAATATCCTCGGCACTCATATGGTGATTTTCGCTGGTTTCTAAAATTTCTAAAATTTTAAGCCTTGGCAATGTAACTTTAAGCCCTGCACTTTTTAAATCTTGTGCGTCCATTACGCCCTCCTTAAGGTAAAATTAATGATTACACAATTATTTTAACCAAAAAATGATCAAATTAATTCTAATTACACTTTTATCTCTATTTTTAAACGCTTGTTCTTTTTCAAACTACATGCCTAGCATACCAACACTATCATTAATAACACCTTATAAGGCTGATATTAATCAAGGCTCAGTGTTAAGTCGCCTTAGCATTAACCAATTAAAAATTGGGATGTCAAAAAAACAAGTACAAGAAATCATTGGAGCACCCAGTGTCATTGACCCATTCCATAATAATCAATGGGATTACATCAATCATTCAACTATGGGCTCTGGCGAAGTTATTCGCTATCGCTTAACTCTGAAGTTTGAAGGACTAAAATTAGTCAATATCAATACTGATGGCATTAGCTCCTTACCAAAACTAACCGACAAGCAAAAAATGCTACAAAATGCTCGTATTGCTGAAGAAAAAGCTAAAATATTAGAAGAAGAGCGTATTGCTAAGGAGGAAGCCAAAACCAAGGAGTTGGAAGAAAAAGCCAGAATATTAGAAGAAAAGCGTATTGCTGAAGAAAAAGCCAAACACATTGCGCAAGAAAAAATCAAAGCTAAGGAATTGGAAGAAAAAAACAAGCCTTAGTATAAATTCTGATAAATAACCAACACCACACTGTGTCAGTGCTTACATTTAACAATTTAAGCTGTCAAAAAGGTTATAACCTTTTATTTGACGACTTGTCATTAGTGATTAATTCAGGTGATATTTTGCGTATTACTGGCACCAATGGCAGTGGCAAAACTTCACTGTTAAAAATTTTGGCTGGACTTAATGCACAAGAACAGGGCGCAATTCACTTGGACGATCACCCTGTCAAATCAGAAGAATATCAAAATGCAGTTTTTTATTTAGGTCATTTGAGCGCGCTTAGTGCTGAACTTAGTTGCCTTGAAAATCTTAAATATTTAAACGCACTTAATCAACCAACTGATGAACAAAAATTAATTGATGCACTTAATAAAATCGGTTTACAAGGCTATGAAGAAGAATACTGTGGTAGACTCTCAGCAGGGCAAAAACGCCGTGTGATTTTGGCAGGGTTGTTTGTATCTAATGCTAAAGTTTGGCTACTAGATGAGCCATTTACCGCACTTGACCCTCAAGGTGTTGAAATCATTGAGCGGTGCATTGGCGAACACTGTAAGCAAGGTGGGCTGTGCTTATTCACCACACATCAAGACTCAGCGCTAAAAAATCAAAAGGTATTGGCGTTATAACGATGAATATCTACTTGCAAACACTTAAACGCGACTTAAATGTGGCAATTCGTAACCCATCAAGTGTGCTTAATCCTTTATTATTTTTTGTGATTTCTGTATCACTATTCCCATTAGCCATTAGCCCAGAAGCCACAACACTCTCACAAATTGCTGCTGGTATTATTTGGGTAGCTAGTATGTTAGCTGTGTTATTGTCTCTAAATTCATTATTTCATCATGACTTTGAGAATGGTGTACTTGAGCAAATGCTTATCTCTCACCATTCACTACCCTTGCTCATTCTATCCAAAATCACCGCTCATTGGCTATTGACTGGTATTCCTATCATTTTATTATCACCCTTGCTTGGCTTGTTTTTGTTCTTAGACAACGAAGGGGTTAAAATCTTAATGCTCACCCTGCTACTCGCCACACCAAGCCTTAGTCTAATTGGTGCCATTGGCGCCTCACTCATTGTCGGTATTAAAAACTCAGGAATGTTGTTGTCCTTGTTAATATTACCTTTGTATATCCCAATTCTTATCTTCGCTTCCTCTGCGGTTTCTCAAGTATCTGTTGGCTTAGACATTAGTGCTCAGTTGTACTTCTTAGCTACAATCTTAGTAGTAAGCCTGATGCTGGCGCCGTTTATTAGCGCACTGTCTCTAAAAATAAGTTTAGAATAATTAATCACCTCTGTTATAATCTCCACACACGCTGATTTATCCCAATTGCTAGCGTTTGTTACCCGTAAAGGCAAACTAAAACAAGCTAAAGTAGGATTTCTTCTGAAAACCTCACTTTGTGGGTTTTTTAATGAGAATTTTTAATAATTATTGATTGTCATTAAAGATTTTCAAATAGGAGAACAAAAAATGATTTTCACTTCCGAGTCCGTTTCTGCTGGACACCCTGATAAAATTTGCGACCAAATATCTGATGCAATATTAGACAATATTTTAGCGCAAGATAAAAATGCCCGTGTGGCTTGCGAAACTTTGGTTAAAGATAACAATGTTATATTGGCAGGCGAGATTACCACTACTGCTAGCGTTGATTACGACAAGATTGTACGCGAAACCATCAATAATATTGGCTACACCAAAGAAGAATACGGTTTTACTGGTGACAATTGCAAAATCACCAACTTACTTGGTGAGCAGTCACCAGAGATTGCAATGGGTGTCGATACATCCAAAGACCATGAACAAGGCGCAGGTGACCAAGGCTTAATGTTTGGTTACGCCTGCAATGAGACCGATGTTTTAATGCCAGCACCGATTACTTACGCACATCGTTTGGTTAAGCAACAAGCAGATTTAATGCTAAGCGGACAATTGTCATGGTTGCGCCCTGATGCAAAATCACAAGTTTCTTGTATTTACAAAGACGCTCAAGTGGTTGGCGTTGATGCGGTGGTTTTATCCACACAGCATGATGGGGGTATTTCTCAAACAGAACTTAAAGAAGCAGTGATGGAAGAGATTATAAAACCTATCTTACCCGCACAGTGGTTAAGTGATAAAACACAATACCACATCAACCCAACAGGTGCCTTTGAAATTGGTGGCCCAGTTGGTGATGCAGGACTAACGGGTCGTAAAATTATTGTGGACACTTACGGCGGCATGGCAAGACATGGTGGTGGTGCATTTTCAGGCAAGGATCCATCAAAAGTAGACAGAAGTGCCGCCTATGCAACGCGTTATGTAGCAAAAAATATTGTGGCTACTGGTCTAGCAGACAAATGCGAAATTCAAGTCTCTTATGCAATTGGTGTAGCAGAGCCAACTTCAATTAGTATTGAAACCTTTGGCACGGCAAAGGTGCCCATGGTGGAAATTGAAAAATTTGTCAATGAAAATTTTGATTTACGTCCTAAAGGCTTAATCACAATGTTAGATTTAAAACGCCCTATTTATCAGCAAACGGCTGCTTACGGACATTTTGGTCGCACAGAAGATGACATTACTTGGGAAAAAATCAAGTAAAATATGCAACCTACCAAGGGGCGTTGCATTGAAAAATATTTTTCAATCAGGCTTGGCAAAATCAAAACGACGCTCATTTTTTAACCTTTTATAGGACAATAATAATGAGTAATAATATCCTTAATAATAACGACTACAAAGTTGCTGATATAGCTTTGGCTAATTTTGGTCGTAAAGAAATTGAACTGGCAGAAGTTGAGATGCCCGCATTAATGGCACTTCGTGCTAAATACAGCACAACACAGCCTTTAAAAGATGCAAGAATTTTGGGCTGTATTCATATGACCATTCAGACCGCTGTACTAATGGAGACCTTGATTGATTTGGGTGCGCAGGTTCGCTGGTCAAGTTGTAATATTTTCTCAACGCAAGACCATGCGGCAGCGGCAATGGTAACTGCTAATATCCCTACTTTCGCTTGGAAAGGCGAAACTGAAGAAGAATTCTTGTGGTGCATCGAACAAACCATCCTTGCTGATGGCAAGCCTTGGAACGCCAATATGGTGTTGGATGATGGCGGTGACTTAACACAAATGTTGCACGAAAAATACCCAGCAATGTTAAAAGATATTCATGGTATTAGTGAAGAAACCACAACAGGTGTTCATCGTTTATTAGAAATGCTGGAAGAAGGCTCACTTAAAGTGCCTGCTATTAATGTGAATGATTCTGTTACCAAATCAAAAAATGACAACAAATATGGCTGTCGCCATTCACTTAACGATGCGATTAAGCGTGGCACAGATATGCTAATGGCAGGTAAAAAAGCCTTAGTGATTGGTTATGGTGATGTTGGCAAAGGCTCAGCGCAATCTCTTCGTCAAGAAGGTATGATTGTGAAAGTTAGTGAAATTGACCCAATTTGCGCGATGCAGGCCTGTATGGATGGTTTCGAAATTGTTTCTCCTTATAAAAAAGGTGAAAATACTGGTGAAACTAAGGATATTAACAAACGATTATTAGCCACAACAGACTTAATCGTTACCACAACAGGCAACCTCAATGTATGTGATAGCGCAATGTTGCAAATGCTTAAACAAGGTGCAGTGGTTTGCAATATCGGGCACTTTGACAATGAAATTGACACACAATATATGCGCGACAACTGGACTTGGGATGAGGTTAAACCGCAAGTTCATCGTGTGTTCAAAAGTGACAATAAAAATGATTATTTAATTTTATTATCTGAAGGTCGCTTGGTAAATCTCGGTAATGCCACAGGTCACCCAAGTCGCATTATGGACGGTTCGTTTGCTAATCAAGTATTGGCGCAAATATATTTATATGGAAAATCCTTTGCCAATACAGGTGGTGAGATTTATGTAAAAGTCTTACCTAAAAAACTCGATGAAGAAGTTGCCAGTGATATGGTGGCTGGCTTTGGTGGCGTGATAACCAAACTCACCGACAAACAAGCTGATTACATCAACACGCCAAAAAATGGCCCATTTAAGTCAGAATCT
>NZ_CDSC02000196.1 GCF_001298715.1 Bathymodiolus azoricus thioautotrophic gill symbiont | reverse complement strand
ATTATTTATAGACTGCTGATTTCGACCTTGATACCAACAACAGTTCATAGGTTTTTCTACAATTTTATTAAGCTCGTCGGTTATCTTTCTTTCAATATTAGTTAAATATAATTTAAACTCTCTTTGCACTACTGGGTCTTGTCGAACAACTGAGCTATGTGTTCTTATATATTCTAAGGCTGTTTGATTTTTAATAACCTGTTTAATTTGTTCGCTATTATTCAATAAAATACAAATATCTTTCTGAGAGAAATATCGCACTAACTTGGCTTTAAAGATTTCTTTATCTTTCGAAGTGTCACTTAAGCAAAAAACAATCCTTGGGTTTATTGCTTGCTCATCTTGTTGTTTATATTCTGATATATTAATAAAAAGTGGCTCAAAATAAAACAAGCTGTGTTTTTCAATAGAATATTTTTTTGCAACAAATGGCAAAAAAACTGAGATTTCA
Organism: Bathymodiolus azoricus thioautotrophic gill symbiont; assembly: GCF_001298715.1. GTDB lineage: Bacteria > Pseudomonadota > Gammaproteobacteria > PS1 > Pseudothioglobaceae > Thiodubiliella. Next base: position 2,483 of record NZ_CDSC02000196.1, on the reverse strand, counting down.
TTTAATTTATCTGCAACATTCAATGTGCATAATTGCACTTCTTGCTTGGCTAATTCGGCATTTATGTCAAAATCACTGCCTTGCCATACTCGATACTCATTATTAAATTTTCGATAATAAACAATGGACTGTTTCTCAAGGTTTTGAATGTTTGTTTCAAAAAGATCATCGCACAACTTTAATAATGACTTTGATGCTGGAATTTTCCCAATGACATTTAGCACCCCAATGGTTTTGAGTAGGCTTGTCTCTTTTATATTATTTGTTGAAAATCGTTCTATCGCACTATTAGCCTCAACCACTGTTCTTTGCACTTGTAAATCATTGGTTAGTATTTGACCTGTTAAAAAATAATCAAAAATATCCGCTGGCAGGATAAATTCCCCTACCTTCAATTCGCTTAACTTTTTAGTCAATGACAAAGGCTCCGAACTACCTAAATAATTAAACAAAGTTCTTTCATTTTGTGCCACTTTTTGACATAAAGTAGGCAGTAACAGAGCTGTTATCGGATGTAACGGATAGCAATTTTCAAATAAATGATGTGCAGTTTTTATATCAAGTGAAACAGGTAATAAGTTATTTTCTTTAAGAACTTTAACTATATTTTCTATTTTTACTTGTATAGGTTTTAACTGTATTTTGCTTAATTTATTTTGAAAAACTCGCCCCATGATATGTAGCGATTGAGTGGTAGTCTCCATAAATGACAAAACCTCGTATCTGCCTTGTATTTTTGTCCATTCATTTTTAAGTTTGGTGTTTAAATTTTTACCGTATTGCTCAAAAGATTGATGCAACAAAACAAACAATATGATATTGTTATCATAAGTTGCCTCAGCAAGTATCTGCAATAAAAAAATATCATCGCTTTCATGGCGAGCTGCATATTCTAAAAACTTACCCAATTCATCAATAACAATCAACAATCCTTTACCGCCATTATCTTGAATATTGCCTTGAATATTAATAACTAAATTATCTACTTTGGATAGCGATACCTTATCATTAGATAGTAATTTATCAATCATTACCAAACTCGTATCATCCGTTATATTTAATGCTGCATAATAATCAACAACACTTATTTTTAATGTTTTTAAAAATACTGTAATAAGTGAATCTGGACTACCTGTAATTAGCACTTTGCAATAGCCGTTAGAACCCTTTAAATGCTTACTAATATCGGCTGAAAAATCAGTGTTTTCTGTGCGTAATTTTTTACACGCTAATTTGCCAAGTATTGTTTTTGGATTGCCGAGTAAATGACTTAAATAAAGAGCGAATGATGATTTTCCCGAGCCATAAGAACCAATCAATGACCACGCCTTATTGATATTGATATTTTTCTGTGTATTAATAACATTTTGAATACTTTGCATTGCTGTTGAAGTTAAAACATAACTTTCCAGTAATTCTTTAGTCGACCTATCTCTATCTAAATTAATAGATTTAGTTAGCGTTGTCTTAACAGAAATTAATTTATTAAGCTGCATAATATTTTTCTAAATATTTATAGGCGTCAGTGGTGATGCCTTTATGTAGTTGAAAAATACCCGCATCCTCTCTTAAGTGATAATCCTCATATTCTTGTGTTATTCTTTCTAAAATAGCAATCAACTCATCTTCTCTTATTTTTAGAGCAGGTGCAAATGCATTATCACCGTACATTAAATCTTGAATAGAAACTGTCTTGCTGTCTTTAAATTTGTCGTTGATATTGTGAGCGATAACTTCAATTGGTGTGTTTTTTGAACTAAAGGAAAAATGATACTTCCCATCGAAATATTTAATTAAACCCAACAAAGATAAAGGAGATTCCAGCATATCTTCTATTTGAGTTTTTACTGATTTATGTGGTGCATACATTCTTAAAATTACCTGAATATCCATTCTTAAGGTTTTTTCTGATCCCTTCCAGTTGTTTTCTCTTGCATAGGATAAAAAAGCACTTCCCGCCTCTTCTGCAGTAAATTCGTTTTGATGAAAATGGTTAAATAGCCAGTAAATTGAAGTTGCTAATTTTTTGTTTTGAGCAAGTGTCAAATGCAACAACCATAAAGAGGCGTCGTCTTCCAAATAAGCATCCTTGTCATTTAAAAATTTACCAAATTCAGTAATTGAATCATTGTCTGTAACCTCAGTCGCTATTAACCAATAACGAATAGCGGCAACCATATTTTTACCGACACCTAAATTAACCGTTGCATCGTCCGAGGTAAATACATCAGATATTTTGTTAGCTTGTATTGCTTGAATGCCTTTTGTTATCCAACCATAACGAAGCTGAAAAGAACCGTGCCTACCAATTGTAAAGATATTACTCATACATATTTTTTAAGAAAATTATATTAATTTTAACATTTTGTTTACACGCAAAGTTTAAGATATGGCGAATTCAACCCATAAGTGCAACACTTCCATTTAAAAAATAGTCTTTGCCAGTCATCTTGGCAAAGACCTCAAATGGGGTCTTGTACCTC
>NZ_CDSC02000019.1 GCF_001298715.1 Bathymodiolus azoricus thioautotrophic gill symbiont | reverse complement strand
CTACTAAAGTGGATGACAGTGCTGCTTATGGAGATTACTACCAATGGGGGCGAGCAAAAGATGGACATCAATCATCTACATCATCGGGCACACAAACTCCATCAAGTGGTATTGTTTCAGGAAATAGTGAATTTATTTACGGAAGAGGGGATTGGACTACAGCTGATAGTAGTGGTGCACTTAGAATAGCCGCTTGGGCAGATGGTGGTAAAAATGACATTTGCCCTGCAGGCTTTAGCGTTCCAACTAAGGTAGATCTAGATGCAGAGACAAGTAATATCACTGATCTCAGCAGTGCCGCATCCAGCTTCTTAAGAATCCCAGCTTCTGGTTTCCGCGATAATAGTAGTAATTCAAGTAGATTATTAAATCAAGGCGATGCCGCCTTATTGTGGGCTCGCAATATTGTGTTGGGGCGGTCGGATTATAGTCATGTGCTTAGCATCAAGCCTCCTCGAGGCTTTTCAGGTGGTGCGGTTATCGGAGAGTATCAACGTACTTCCGGTCTGAACGTTCGTTGCATTAGGGACAAAATATAGAATAATTGGTGGCTGATGGAAATAATGCACTGAACGCTACGCTACAAAATGAAAGCACTTTGGCGCAGATTGCCAGCAAGCATAACATCTTGCCACAAAACCTAGTGAACTGGAAGAAGATCTTCCTTGCTAACGCTGAGATTGCTATGGAGCCATCTAAAGCAGTTAAAGAATACAAGGAAGGAAGTGTAATGGTCCAATCAACTTAGACACATTTCAAGCCACTTTTTTCAATTCAGCCATCTTCTGAGCAGGTGTAATATACCCAATAACTGAATAAATCCTTTTGTAATTGTAAAAATAAATATAACTTTCTACATTTTCTACTACTTCTTGATGGTTGGCAAAGCTTTGATAGTTCAATCGCTCAGTTTTTAAGCTTCTAAAAAAGCG
>NZ_CDSC02000078.1 GCF_001298715.1 Bathymodiolus azoricus thioautotrophic gill symbiont | reverse complement strand
GATTATAAACACTGGCTAATCTTTGAACCCGAATTCAAAGATTGAATGTATTTTTGACTTTGACTTGACCTAAAGGGTCAAGCTAAAAATACATTCTTTGCGGTTAAACTAGGTGGTGCGTTTATGATGCGAATTTACACCTGATTTGTTTATCAGAGAACCTGATATGTTTCGGAGTGTGATTTTTGGAGATAGGGAACAACGTGGTGAAACCTGACAATTAGTTATTAAAAAGCCCGTGTTTACGGGCTTTTTAATAACTCAATTCAACAGAAATCAATAAACGAGTATTTTTTTCTTATGCAAGACGGATTTTAAAAAAATATACAAGGAGTTTAGTAAAGCGTGTGACTAAATATTTTTAAAATCTGCCTTACAAAGTAGCAAAAGACGAAGTTTATTTAATAAGTTTATTCATACGCTTGACAAATTCTGCAGGTTCTTTAAGCTGTCCGCCTTCACTGAGCACTGCTTGGTCAAACAAAACCTTAACAACATCTTGACTAATCTTGGTTTTAAGTTTTTTAACCAATGGGTGTTTCGGATTAATCTCAAGAATAGGCTTAGTGTCGGGCACATCTTGACCGAGCGATTTCATAATGCGTTCCATATTACCACCCATCTCATTTTCATCAGCGACCAAACAAGAAGGGGATTCACTCAAGCGGTTAGAGATTTTCACTTCTTTGACTTGATTTTCAAGAATTTTTGCCCATTTTTTCGACCACTTTGTCAAAATCTTTAGCAGTTTTCTCTTTTTTGGCTTTTTCTTCTTTAGAATCTAAATCTTCTAAATCGCCTTTGGCAATTGATTTCAGTGGAATACCATCAAATTCTCCAAAATTACTGACCATCCATTCGTCAACACGGTCAGACAGGAGTAAAACTTCAATGTCTTTTTGGTTGAAAATTTCTAGATGTGGTGAACCTTTAGCACTCTCATAAGTTTCAGCAGTAATGTAGTAAATGGCTTTTTGGTCTTTTTGCATACTTTTAACATAGCATTCAAGTGTTGCTGTTTGTGTGGCATCATCACTTTTATTAGTGGCAAAGCGTAGTAGTTTGGCGATTTTATCTTTGTTGGCAAAATCCTCAACCACGCCTTCTTTCATGACCATGCCAAATTCTTTCCAAAAAGTGGCGTATTTTTCAGGTTTATTTTTTGCCATCTTTTCTAGCGCTTTCAAAATACGACTGACTGAGGCTTTGCGAATGGTATCAACGACTTTGTTGCCTTGTAGAATCTCTCTAGAAACATTCAGCGATAAATCAGCAGTGTCAATCACACCTTTGACAAAACGCAAGTAAAGTGGCATTAATTCATCGTTATCCTCCATAATAAATACGCGCTTGGCGTAGAGTTTAATGCCACCTTTGCGCTTAGGCTCCCACATATCAAAGGGTGCTTTTGACGGAATATAGAGTAGTGAGGTGTAGTCTAAGTTGCCTTCAACACGGTTGTGTAGCTGTGTGAGTGGCGCTTCAAAGTCAAAAGTCAGTGACTTATAGAACTCATCGTAATCTTCTTGTTTAAGATCAGCTTTGTCTTGTGTCCAAAAGGCATTGGCTTTATTAACGGCTTCATATTCGATATCCTTGCTCTCTTCTGAGTGCTTAATCATCATAATCGGCACAGTAATATGGTCAGAATATTTACTGATAATGCCGCGTAGACGGTGTTCATCTAAAAATTCAGCCTCGTCTGCTTTAATGTGTAAGGTGATAGAGGTGCCAAAATCAAGGCAATCAACCTTTTCAGTAGAGTATTTACCCTTGCCATTTGATGTCCATTGCGTGCCTTTTTTGCCTTTAGTGCCTGCTTTTCTGGTGACAAGTGTGACTTTATCGGCAACGATAAAGGCGGAATAAAAACCCACGCCGAATTGACCAATAAGATTGGAGTCTTGTGCTTGTTTTTCATCTAAACCTTTAAGGAATTTTTTAGTACCAGAATTGGCAATAGTGCCGATATTTTTATTAACTTCAACCTCTGTCATACCAATACCATTGTCAGTAATAGTAATGGTTTTTTTGTCTTTATTAACATCAATATAGACGGCTAAATTTTCCTTGCCTTCAACCAAAGAATCGTCCGAAAGTGTCTCAAACTTAAGTTTGTCAATCGCATCAGAGGCATTTGATACCAACTCTCTAAGGAAAATTTCTTTATTTGAATATAGAGAATGAATCATTAAATCCAGTAGTTGCGAGACTTCTGTTTGAAAAGTATGTGTTTGTTTTTCTGCCATTTTTCTATTCCATGTTATGCGTTAAAATATATCAATATGGGCAGAATGGTAAAATTCAACTAAAAATGCAAAAAGAAATTGAAAAATTTATTGCGTATTTAAAAATTGAGCGTAACTATGCGCTAAATACACAGCAAGCATACGAAAAAGACTTGTGTCAGTTGTTAGAATTTTTGCGTGAAAAAGGTATCGCTAATTGGAGTGATGTAACCACAGAACATCTAAATTTATTAGTCATGAAAATGCGTCATCATGGCATTAGTGGACGCAGTATTCGCCGTCATTTGTCTTCTGTGCGTGGTTTTTTAAGCTATTTATTGTCTCGAAAAATCATACCAAGCAACTGCGCTTTGGGTTTACAAACACCCAAAGTCAACCAAAACTTACCAAAAACGCTAGATTACGAACAAGTTGTAATGTTAGCAACACCAAGGTCGCAATTAGCTAGGGAGCTACGAGATGTTGCGATTGTTGAGGTGCTTTATTCTTGCGGACTTAGGGTGTCAGAATTGGTCTCATTAGATATAGATTCAATCGATAATACTCAGGGCTTCTTGCAAGTGACGGGTAAGGGGTCAAAAATGAGGCACACACCACTGGGCAACCCAGCACAAAAGGCGATTACAAACTACTTGCAAAAAACAGGTGTTACGCAGGGTGCTCTATTTTTAAACAACAAGATGCAAAGAATAAGCGCTAGATCTGTGCAAGAAATGATTAAGAAGCGTGCGCTGGAAGTTGGCATTAAGGTCGGTGTGTATCCACATATGTTACGCCATGCAGCGGCCACACATTTTCTACAATCTAGCCATGATTTACGCAGTGTGCAAGATTTTTTAGGGCATAAAAGCATTAAATCAACACAGGTTTATACACACCTAGACTTTTTAGAATTATCCAAGGTATATGACAAATTTCACCCTCGCGCTAAAAAACCATGAATTTTCAAACACGATACGCAGCAAAAATACTGAGTGTTGGCGGGGTGATTAGCAACCCAACAGACACCGTTCAAGGTTTGACCTGCCTGCCTTATGAAAAATCTATGCAAAAAATGCTATGGCTTAAGCATAGAAGCCCTGCAAAAGGCTTGATTTTGCTTGCCAGTGATCTGCATTTCTTTTATCCGTATGTAGAAGACACGAGCTTATTAGCACAAATAAAGTTGCAAAAACACCCCACCACTTATTTGTTCAATGCGCATCATAATACCTCAAAATTGATTACAGGCATTTTTAAAACAGTAGCAATACGTTTAACCGATAATGCGCTGATTAGCGATTTGTGTCAACAATGTCAAAGCTCTTTGGTTTCAAGCAGTGCCAATATTTCTGGCTACAAAACCGCAACCAGCCTACTGTCATTAACCTTGAATTTTCACCAAGAATTGGATTTCATCCTGGCGCCACGACACGGTAATTTCCAAGCCTCACACATTATCAATGCCCACACGCAAGAGAGGGTTAGGTGAATGTTTTTTTAAATTTCTAAATTGCGTGACTCACTTAACACAAAACTTGCATGGTCATCAATGGACAAGGTTTGTACGCCGTTGCTAAAATTGAGTGTTTGCCATGCTGTATCTGTGGCTTGGATTGCAGTTAAGCGTTCATCAGTAAAACTTAGACGATAGCCGCTACTCCATAAGTGTTGTAATTGCCAAGCGGGCTGAGATTGAGGTGAGAGTTGCCAAATACAAATTTCTCTTGAGGTAGAGACAATCTGTTTACCATCTGGGCTGAAATTTGCACTCAAAACCTCACTCGTATGCCCAATAAAAGTTTGCAAACAATTGCTACTCAAGTCCCAAAGTTTAAGGCTGTTATCCCCTGAGGCAGAAACAATCTGTTTGCCATCTGGACTGAAATTTGCACTTAAAATCCCACTCGCATGCCCAGTTTGCATAAATTCCAACCTTTCAAATTTAGCGGGTGATTTTATGGTGTTAATCTTATGCTGTGCCTTGTAAATATGCCAATCCAATTGTGCAGACAGTTCTGCGTGCTGGAATGACAATTGGCATTGTGTTAATGTCCATTGATACAAACCCGAGGTTAGCACCGAGTCGGATTTTAGTTTAAACCCACTATGCAGCGTTTGTATTTGACTGTGACGCCAAATAGATTTATTTAAATTACTGACTGTTAAGTACAATTCGCCAATCGTTACTGCCGTCCATTCACTGGCAGATAATTCTGTGGCGTCAATGACAAGGCGTTGGCAGTTTAAGCCAAAAACGCTTATTTTTTGCAGTTTTAGTCGACTTAATTGCACTACTTCAAACACTGGCACAGCTAATTGGTGTTTGTGCATTGTGCTGACCATGTCCAACGCTAAGTGGGCAACAGGCGTTGTGCTTTTTTGTTCCAAAGTATGGATTAGCACCTGATGCAGCTGGGTTATTTCTTTGGTAGACAACAAAACAATATTGTCTAAAATAAATTGTCGGGTTAGAGGTGAAATGTTTTCCCCCTAATCCAAAAATAGAAATCAAAAAACACACAAACCCCAACTGGTATAATGATTTCAACCAAAAAAC
>NZ_CDSC02000132.1 GCF_001298715.1 Bathymodiolus azoricus thioautotrophic gill symbiont | reverse complement strand
TGTGAATTAGTATTCGCATTCACGTGGTAGTTCTGCTGCATGTCTTCTCCTTTTTATAGTAGAAAAAAAGTTGATATGTTACGGCAACTACCACCCTAATTTAGGGGGAGTTTAAGGGTTTGAATTTTTATTTTTTAGCTTTTTGAGGCAAAAATTCAAACCCTTAAAATGACGATTGTGCGTGGTTTGAGAATCATTAGTTCAAATGCTCAAACTGGAACAACGTGGTGAAACTGGACATATTATATAAACACATTAATCCGAAGAACATGGAAAAGCAAAAAATTGCCTGCTAAATAAACATGAATAAAATACAAACATCAATATCTAAATGTAGAATTTGCGGCAATAAAGCGCAAAATAAAACTTGGGTTAGTGATAAATTAGAGGTAGATAAGAAAAATAAGAGTAATTTTTCATGAAGAAGCTAGTTGTTGTATTGGTAATACCAACTTTACAAGGTAATGGCGCCGAAAGAGTGGTAGTCACTTTAGCAACAGGATTTGCGCAACAAGGTTGTGAAGTTCACATTATATTAACTTTAAAGAATTTGGTTGAAATTGAGTTTAATGGACAATTTAAAGTGCATTATTTTCAACAATATTACAGATGGGTACCTAAATCAATAAGAGGAAAAATACTTTCGCCACTTTTAGACAAGTTTATTGTTAAAAAGTGTGGCATTCCCAATCTTGTTTTATCAAATTTAATTCCATCTGATAGGATGTTGTGCTATAGTAAGTTTAACACTTATTTAATTATTCATAATACAATGAGTAAAGAAGGTTATAGTTACGATGAGGCAAAAGCCATATATCTAAAAAAACCTGTTGTTTGTGTTTCTCAAGGTGTTAAAGATGACTTTGATCAAATGTTTGATAGTCATTATCCATCATATTGTATACACAATTTTATTGATGTTGATTTTGTTAAACAACAATCTGTCAAATTTCAGCCAGAATACGAAGATTATTTAATTCATGTTGGTGGATTTAAGGAGCAAAAAGGACATGATGTTTTAATTAAGGCCTATCATAAAAGTGGTGTGAAAAATCCACTTGTGTTAGTAGGAAAAGGTCGTCTACAAGAAGAATGTAAAAGACTAGTTGATGATTTGGGGTTAAATGACAAAGTAATTTTTGCAGGGTTTCAGTCTAACCCTTATCCATTTATAAAAAATGCAGAATTTATGATTTTGTCATCAAATTTTGAGGGGTTTGGTGTGGTAATAATAGAGTCATTAGCATTGGATACACCAGTTATAAGTACAGATTGCCCGTCAGGACCATCAGAGGTATTACCTAAGGATAATCTTGTGCCAGTTGGCGATATAGATGCGTTAGCAAGTAAAATAATTGATGTGGTAAAAAATACAGTAGAGTATACGACTAGTTTAAAAGATGACTTTCTCATCGAAAATCAAATAAAAAAATACTTACAATTAGTTGAAAAGTAAATCACTTTTTAATAATTTTTGGCAAAAATATGGATAAGAAGAGCACAAAAAAAGCATTCTCTGCAACACCACCAAGCATTCCGTTTGTTGAACTAAGTATAATATATCCACTCATTAGCAATGTGCCTAGAATTGCATATTCAGTATTATTTTTCGCCTTATATGTCTGCCAAAATTTCTTTAAAGGCAGAAAGAATAAAGCAAGAACTATTATCAATGCAATGCTACCACCGAAAACTAAAGTATTGATAAAAGTGTTGTGTAGATGATTGTACATAGATATTGGGCCAGATAGATTCTGACTGTTAGTGAATTTTGAAGCTGGACCCGTTGTGTTTCGGTAACCGTAGCCAAACAATGGCTTTTCCTTGGCTGCTAACAGGCCTCCTTTATACATTTCTAATCTTATTACACTGGTCGATGATTCAGTGGAAGCCTTTTGTTTAGTAACCCATGATTCTACATTGTCCACACCTTTGGAAAACTTATTAATTAGTTTAGGGTGGGCTGACAAAAGAGACGCGACAGTCAAAATTAATGCCATGATAAATATTTTATTCCTATGTTGGTTGATTGTGGGTTTTCTATTTAAATAAATGAACAATATAGTCAATATCATTAGCCCGAGAAATGTACCACGCTGATCGGCGAGAATAATGACATTAATTGCTAATATAGAGCTAATTGCAGTTAATAATAAACTGTATTTGTTTTCATAATTGATATTAACCCATGAAAAAACAAGCATCATCATTGTTAAGCTTGGCGTGATACCGCGTGAGAGCCTCCAGTCTGTTATTACGCCATTTATTAGGTGTTGATATAAGATGTATCCCCCTATCATAATTAGGCTTAATTTCATCGCCAAAATTAATCGATTAAAATCAATATCAGTTTTATAAATTGCTAATGCAATCAAAGGGGCAAATAAGAAGGCTAAGTCTCTATTTGTAAAATGTAAAAGTTCTAATGGCTTTTCAGACATTAAAATTGATAAAATAATAACCCCAAAATAAGCAACAGAGAGCACTGAGAATAATTTTAATTTCGGGTGTTTGAATGGATTTATCTTAGTTGTAAAGATGGCGTAAATACCCATTAACATTAGTAAGAACAAAATTAAATCTCCTGAAGTTTTAAAATTTATAATTCCAATTGGAAACAAAAATAATAAGACATTAACAAAATTTGAATACCTTTTTCCTGAATATGTTTCACTCATAGATTTACAAGTTTGATGATATAATTAAGCGATTAATTTTATACTAATCAATAGAACAAGTAATGGCTTATAAGATCGTTCAACTTAGCATCAAACAGTTAGATTTGCTTGTTAATGAAGACCATGCTTTGGTTTTGGATGCAGGTGAGGATTACTATGTACTTTCTTTTACTTTAATTTACCCCAGAGCAGGCAAGGCAAGCATTAATACTGTGAAGAGTATTCCTTTGCAAGATAAAACAGATTTTAAAACTTGTGGAGAGATGTTGGTATTTAAAGAAAAATTTGAATTAAATGGTTGCTCGGAAGTGGTAATTCCCAAATCCAAAAATAGAACCACCCAACCCAAAAAATACCAATCAAAATCCTAAAAAACCATCCCATTCAAGTCTTGCATCCATAAAAATACAGACAATACCCCCAATTTAATAAGATCAGCACAAATTATTC
>NZ_CDSC02000025.1 GCF_001298715.1 Bathymodiolus azoricus thioautotrophic gill symbiont | reverse complement strand
TTGCTAGATGATTGAACAAGGCAGATTAATACTAACCATGATGCCGAGCTTGTATTGCAAACTCGATTGCCCACATTGCTATTTAAGCAAAGAACAGCGGCGCTCTAAAGAGTGTTTGAGCTTGGAGCAAATAAAAACCACCGTTGAAAAAATAAAAGATTATTATAAGGACAAAAATATTCAAAATGCAGCAATAGATATTTATTGGTACGGTGGCGAACCAACTACCATGGGTGTAGAGATGTTTAGTGATATGTGTGATATTATCAATACTACATTTAAAAAACACAAGATCAAGCATATATTGCTAAGCGCATTGGTAGGCGTTAACCTTGACGAATGGGCACCCATTTTAAAAAAATATTGTAACAGTAAAATACAAACCTCATATGACGCTATGATGAGAGGTAAGCGTTATGACATGAGCTGGCAAAAACAAGTTGTCAATGCACTTGATAGAGGCTTGTCGGTTAACACTTTAAGCGTGTTCAATAAATCGATACAGTTTGATGGCTATCAAAAGACTTTTGTTAAGCTTATGGGATTGGGCATTCGGGAATGCGGTTGGTTGCCATTTCAAAAAAATATTAGAAACGATGATACCGGCATGTATGACGAATACTCAACAAGCATGAATGAGTTTTCAGATTTTATGATTGGTTTTAGCAATCTTAACAACGACACCCACACTCACACTCACACCCACACCCACACAAATGACGGCTGTGTGTTTCTAATAGGCAATGAAATATTCATTAACTCAATGAATATTAACGGCACTAGTATGTCAAATACAGGCGCACAAACGGTTTTTTTAATGCCTAATGGCGATATGGTTATGCCCAATTATGACGAATTTAACAACATTGAATTTATGCAAAAGTTTGGAAATATATTAAAACAATCATTTGAAAAAATATTGACAAGTAAATCTCGTAGGCGTTGGATACGAAGACAAATTAATCGTAACAATAACAAAGAGTGCATGGAGTGTGATAGTTGGAATTGCTGCCTAATGGAGTTTTGGAAAAACAATAACAAAGATGATGATTGTTATGGTGCAAAGAAATATGTAGAGTGGGTTAAAAAACATTCTACTCAAGAGCCAACATTCATTGAAAATATCTCTTAAGATGATAAACAATATATATCTAACAAAAACAAGGTGCTTTGGTTACACAGACCAGCAATTAGCACTAGATGATAATACATTTTTAAGTTATGATTTGGTTGAAGGCTGGGTGAAAAAATATAACTTGAAGGAAGATCAAACAAAAGACTTTACCGAAGCGTTAAAAGGTGTTCGTTATCGAGTGCATTTATTTTGTTCTAAACGAGGGTGGAATGCGGCACTACGCCTTTTGCCATCAAAAATCCTGAGTTTTGATACATTAGGCGTTGGCTCAAACGATGTTTTAAGTGTCTGTAAGGGCACTGGGTTGACGCTTTTTTGTGGACCAACAGGTTCAGGAAAATCAACAACCATGAATACAGTTATTGAT
>NZ_CDSC02000085.1 GCF_001298715.1 Bathymodiolus azoricus thioautotrophic gill symbiont | reverse complement strand
GGGGTGGTGTAGATGTAAATAACTATACATTGTAAAGATCTTATTTTCAAAAACGCCCACTCAAGCCCTAAGTGAAACTTTTACTTCTAAAAGAGAGCAAGATGCCATAAGTATCATTTACTTTTTTTAGCTCTAGCAAGAGGAGCCCGAATTATAAAACACCAAAAATGGTGTTTAAATCAGGTATTATTAACCAACAAAAAATTTGCACTCAGAATTTAAATTTAGGAATTAAAGCAAAAACCCACTAAATATTTAGTGGGTTTTTTATATATAATACTACAATGCGTATTGAACACCCTTTAACAGGCGCTATGGTCGCTCTAATCACTCCGATGCTTGAAGATGGCTCGGTGGATTTTGACGCACTTGCAAATTTGGTTGAGTTTCATATTAAGAGCAACACTAAAGCCATTATTTCTATGGGAACAACGGGAGAGAGTGCAACACTTAATCAAGATGAACATATTGAAGTGATGCAAAAAACCATTGAGTTTGCCAAAGGACGCATTGCTATTATTGCAGGTACAGGCGCTAATTCTACTTCTGAGGCGATTGAGTTAACGCAAGCCGCCAAAGCCTTAGGTGCAAATGCTGCACTTTTAGTCACGCCTTATTACAATAAACCAACACAAGAAGGGCTGTATCAGCATTATAAGGCTATTGCTGAGGCAGTTGATATTGACCAAATTTTATATAATGTTCCGGGTAGAACTGCTGTAGATTTGTTGCCAGAAACGGCAATTCGCCTATCAGCGATTAGCAATATTATCGGCATCAAGGATGCAACAGGTCAATTATCAGTTGCACAAGAACTGATTGATGGTTGCCCAGAAAATTTCTTATTGTATAGTGGTGATGACGCCACAGCGGTCGAGTTTATTTTAATGGGCGGTCATGGCGGTATCTCAGTGAGCGCAAATGTAGCGCCAGCAGAGGTATCTAATGCTTATCAAGCGGCTTTTAATAAAGATAGAAAATTAGCCGAAACTATTGACGCAAACTTATATAATTTACATCAGCATTTATTTACTGAATCAAACCCAATTCCTGTTAAGTGGGCGATGTATAAAATGGGCAAATGTGACAGTGGAATTCGTTTGCCATTAACAAAATTATCACCTCAATATCAAATGGTATTGGAGCAAGATTTATCTAATTTAGGAGTTATATAATGATAAAAAAAATAACAATTACACTACTTGCATTTTCTTTAGCAAGTTGTTTCTCGTTTGGCGAAAAAGCAAAAAAAGCAAAAAGCAGTCTTGGTGAAAGAAATATTCAATACTATGCAAATAAAACAGTGACTTCTTTAGAGATTCCGCCTGACTTAACCAAGCCTGACTCACAAGAAGCCTTTAAGCTAAGTGAGTATGTTGCAAATATTCAAGAAGATACCATTGGTTTTTCTAAAGATGATGTTGCTAATAAAAAGGCAGCGAGTGTTGCTGGCTCTGTAAAAGTTAAAGTTGAAAGATTGGGTCAAATTCGCTGGATAGTGGTTGATAAAAAAGTAGATGCAGTATGGAGTTTGGCAAAAAGTTTCTTTAAATCACATGGTTTTGCCATCAAGAGAAGTGATAAGAAAATTGGCGTTATGGAAACTGATTTTTTAGAAAATCACCCTGAAATCCCTGACCAATCAGTGGGTTTAATTCGTTCAATGCTGAAAAAAGCCATGAAGGCCAGGTACTCATTGGCAATTATTGATAAATACAGAGTCAGAATTGAACCTGTAGATGGTGGCAGAAAAACTGAAGTCCATTTCACTTTGAACTCAATGGAGGAAGTCATCACCAAAGCAGGCGGTGAAGATGAAAACACCATTTGGCAGGCTCGCCCTAAGGATCAATCGCTAGAAACTGAAATGCTTTATCGCTTTATGGTTTATCTTGGTAGCGATCATACAATTGCAAGGGAGCAAATTATTGATGTTAAAGGAAATCAAATAACAAAAGTAGAGATAGTGAAAGGCATAGGCGGTTATGCAAAACTTAAATTTGCTTTGAGCAAACATGAAACTTGGGAAAATGTTGGCTGGGCACTTGATGAGTTGAATATTGATGTTGAAGATAAAGACATAAAAGAAGGTAGTTTCTATGTGAATGTTGCCAAGGAAAAAGACAAAGGCATTCTTTCAAGCATTTTTGGTGATAATGCAATTAAAGAGTCCTATCAAATCATTGTTAGGCAAATTAGCAGTAATGCAGCTGAGGTAACTTTCAATGATTTATCTGAACAAAATAAACAAGAAACCATTGACTTTGGTTATGAACTCTTAAGCAATATCGCTAAACAATTTCAATAATCGCAGGTGGCGTTAGCACCAGCCATTAGAGATAAAATTGTCCGCCAAGAAATACTGGTAGATGAATTAAGCGACCAACAGTTAGCTGACTTTTGCATCGCACTCAATACTGCTTATCGTGATGGCAATCCAATGGTCAGCGATAAAGATTACGATTTTGTTTATCTGCCAGCGCTCAAAAAAAGACTACCAGCGCATCCATTATTACAAGCAATAGAGCCAGAAGGTACGGGATTTTCTACTGACAAGGTTTTACTACCAGAGATAATGCTCTCTATTGATAAAGCCTATTCTCAAGAAGAAGTTGATAAATGGTTGGAGCGCATCAAAAAATCCGCTATTGAAATTGATTTTGATATTCGCACTATTCAAATTAAAGCCACACCTAAGTTGGATGGTTTTGCTGGTTATGACGATGGCATACGCCTTTATACGCGTGGCGATGGCAAAAAAGGTAGCGATATTAGTCGTGTGTTTGATAGAGGATTACAAGTCTATAAGGGTGCTGATCGCGGGCAAGGTGCAGGTGAGATTGTGGTTCAAAAAAGTTATTTTGAACAATATTTATCTGCAGATTTTGAATATCCACGCAATTTTCAAGCCAGTCTAATCAAGGAAAAGGCTTTAGATGAAAAAGCCGAGCAAGCGATAAAAAACAAAGCGGCATTATTTGTACCTTTTAACCAATTGCCACATTGGTTGGGTAATATGGATGATTTGAAAACCCAATTTGATATGGTTGTTCAGGATGCACTTAGCGAAGTAGATTTTGATGTGGATGGTGTGGTGTTTGAAATAACAAACGATGATTTAAAAACGCACATGGGCGCGAATAGAAAATTCCACCGTTGGCAAATTGCTTTTAAAGAAAATAAAGATAAAGCACAAGTTAAAGTTTTATCTGTTACCCCGCAAGTGGGTCGTACAGGTAAGATTACACCTGTGGCAGAATTAGAGCCTACACTGTTAAGTGGTGCAACTATTAACCGTGCTAGCGCGCATCATTACGGCTTAGTAAAAGAGCAAGGTTTAGGTACTGATAGTGTGATTGAATTGACGCGTTCTGGTTTGGTCATTCCTAAAATCAACAAAGTTTTAAAACCCACAGAGCCTAATATTCCAACTGTGTGTCCAAGTTGTGACAAAACATTACAATGGGAGTCTGATTTCTTAATATGTGTAAATCATAGCGAATGTCCAGCGCAGGTCATTGGAAAAATGGAATATTTTTTTAAAATATTGGGTAATAATGATGGATTTGGCGCCGCCACAATTAAAAAACTTTATAAAAATGATGTTCGTAAAATTTCAGAGATTTATACGCTGGCTCATAGCGATTTAACCAAGATGGGTTTTGGCAATAAAACCAGCGAAAATTTGATTGCTGAGCGTCATAAATCAATCACTGAGCAAATTGAAGATTGGCGTTTCTTAGCAGCCTTTGGTATTACTAGATTAGGCATGGGGAATTGTGAAAACTTACTTAGGTCTTGTTTGTTGAGTGATATTTTTGCATTGAGTTTAGAAAAAATAGCCAACATTGAAGGCTTCGCCGAATTAACAGCGCAGGCTGTTGTAACAGGACTACAAGATGTTAAAAATGAGTTTAGCTTATTAAGTCAACACGGCTTTAATTTAGAAACCACCCCTTTGCAAAATGAGGGGGTAGAATTTACCCACATGCTGGCTGGCAAAAAAATTGTTTTTACTGGCAAAATGAGTGGTTCAAGGAGTGAAATGAAAAAGAATGCTAAATCTATTGGTATACAAGTGGTGGTTAGTGTAAGCGCTAAAACCGATTATTTGGTAATTGGCGAAAATGTAGGGCAAAAGAAAATTGAAGCTGCAGAAAAATTCGATGTAGAAGTATTAACTGAAGAAAATTATCTAACCATGATTGGGTAATTAACCCTTAAAACAAGGTTGTTTAGAGTGTTTATCCAATTCAACTTTTTTGTTTTTAAAAAATTCGGTATTAGTTGTATGATGAATTGACACTGTTTGGGGGTTTTTATTTGTCATATCATTCAAGGTTTTACTCTTACCAGTTCGTGACATTGAATGCCACTGCTCTAGCAATCGTCCATTATTGATAGACTTTCCATACGCTCTATCAACTTTTTCAAATTCTACAATCTTTTCACGAACCTGAATTCTTGGTGACCATGTTTCATCAATCTTCATCTCAAGCCAAATTTCTGCTGAATTTTTATAGTCAAAGCCTGACAAACCCAGTGATTTTGCAACAAGACAAATAATCTTCCAATCTGGTTTTGACTCACCAGCAGGTGATAAAAAAGCATTTTGTTCTAAATATCGGCGTTCCGAGTTTTTTTGGTGTCCTGTTTTTTCAGACCAAGAACAGGCTGGCAATACAATATCTGCATCTTTAGTGGTTAAAGTTTCTGTGAAGTCTGAAACTATTAAGGTTTCAAATTTTCGATAATTAATCATACTGTGCGCTGGGTTTGTTGCCATAACCCACAGTGTTTTAATCTGATCGGTTGAGAAAAATTCAGTGGCCGTTAAATCTTTAGTTCTAATACCAATTTCTCTACCACCCATGGCATTGCTTTGTCCAGTTAGCGATAAAACACCACAACCTGGTTTATTGATATTACCAACCTTAATGTGTGCGTTAATAAGCGCATTGACCTTATCAGTTGCATCGGTTGATTGGGTTAGGCCCTGAGAATAGATGCTTAAAGTTTTTTTATTTTTAAACCATGGTTGGTTAACCAAATCATCAATTATTTCCATATCTCTGCCAGCTTCAACCTTGATAAATAAATCTGATTTTTTGGCTGTTGTTGTTTTATAGACATCTACACAAACAACAAAGGCCTTAGATTTTTTGACATAATTAAAAACAATAGGATGGCAATCTGCAGTATTACTGCCAATAATAAATATAGTTTCTGCAAGAAAAATATCATCATAAGAAACAGGCACAATATCTGCACCGTAAGCGCGTTTATTGGCTTCAACCGTTGAATACATACAAAGTCTAGAATTGCTCTCTATATTATTAATGCCATAAGACTCTGCAAATTTTTTAGCCACATATAAATCTTCCATTAACATCTGCCCAGATAAATATAATGCAATTTCATCTTTTTTATTTGAACGGAAAATATTTGCAATTGTTTTGATTGTCTCATCCCAAGTGCCAACAGAGGGTTTAAGCAGTCTATCATTATCTGTGCCAACAGTTTCTAATAAAGTTTGCCCTTTGATGCAAAGCATGCCTTTATTAACAGGCGAATCTTTATCTCCGATTAACTTTAATGTTGAATTAGAACGGCTGATTTTAATCTCGCAGCCAACGCCACAGTACGGACAGGTTGTTTTAAAACTCATTTGGTCACCAATAATAATAATAAAATAAAATTTAACGCAAACAATAACCCAAAATACAATCGATATTTTTTTAATTTAGCTTCTGGTTTTACAGGTTCTTCAATTTGCAAGAAGTTTGAATTTGGGTGTTCTAAATCATATAAAAATTCACTCAGCACTTCGTATCTGGAGGCGACATTCAAATGACAAGCTTTACGCACCGCGCCATCAATCCATATCGCTAGATTTGGATGGTATATTAATATTGATTCGTAAGATAACTTGGATAATTTTTGCGTGGTTAAGTTTTTATCTAATTTGTTTTGGTAGGGAAGTTGCGAGGCAAATATCTCATACACAATTGCACCTAAACTAAATTGGTCTGATGCTTGAGAAGCCTTGCCATTCAAGATAACTTCTGGTGCGGTGTAGCCTTGTGTACCTTGATTATCCGTAACATCAACTGGACTGCTTAGTTCAACAACGCCAGCAATCCTTGTTGCGCCAAAATCAATCAGTTTGATTTGTCCAATTTTATCAATCATAATGTTTTCTGGTTTAAGGTCACAATGTAGCATTTCTTGACGGTGAAAGGCTCTCAAACCTTGGATAATTTGCTTAACAAAACTCACGACTATCTTGACATCAGGCTCTTTATTTTCATCCATCCATTGTCTGAGTGTTTGTCCTTTGATGTATTCCATCGCATAGGCTAAGAAGCTGGCTTTTTCATTGCTGTTATGAATTTTCACCACATTGGAGCTTTGTATTCGCTGCCCTGCCCATTGCTCATACATGAAATGTTTCAGATATTGAGGGTCATCTTCAAAATTAATTGAGGGTGTTTTTAGCACAACTGATTGTTTGGTATTAATATCTCTGGCCAAATACAATTGCACCTTAGAGCTTGAAACAAGGAGCGACTCTATTTCAAAACCATTAATTTTCATACCTTTGTCTAGATCTGGCGGTACAGGTCGTTCAGTGAGTTCATCAAAAGCCTCATCTATATTCTTCTTTGGTAGTTGCTCAATCTTCACAATCATTGCTGAGATGTTGTCGCTACTATCTGCATCTAGTGCCTTGCCAACAATATCATTTGTTGTTGATGCTACACTCATTAAATTTTGCAACGAAGTATCATTCAAATAATCATGCACCCCATCTGTGGTCATCAAAAATTGATCATTAACTTCAAGGTTAAAAGTTTGATAATCAACATTCACTCTAAGGTCAAACCCCATGGCTCTTGATAGGTAAGTTTTTTCTTTGTTTAGATTTAAAACATGGTCCTTTGTTAGTTGTGTCAATAGACCTTGACGATAGCGATAAATTCTAGAGTCGCCTATATGAAAAATATGCGCAGTATTAGATTTAATGATTATCACACTCAATGTAGATAACATTGATGAGATTTCATCGTTGCGCATTGATTGAGAATACAACCAATTATTTAGTGCTGAGATAACCTTTGTTGCCGAGTGCTCTACACGCCAAGAATCGGGTGTAGAGTAATAATCACTAAGAAAACTATTAACACAGCAACTACTTGCCTCAGCCGCTCGCTCACAAGCACTCACACCATCGGCAATAACGCTGGTAATACCTTTGTATTCCAAGGCTTGTTTGTCAGGTATATGATAGGCACAAGCATCCTGATTCTCAGGCTTGGTACCTGCAATAGAATGTGAATTTATACTAACTTTAAGTTGCTGCATGTCTGGGAATTTACGGGGTTAATATCATGGTATCTAGTTAAGTTTGATAATTTCAACCGTGCCATCATCTAATATTTCAGTCATATAACCTTTCGGTTCTTCCAAGAATACTACAATTAATACCAATACAATTGTACTAACTGTACCAATTAACATAAAGAATTGGTCATAGTCCACCAAAGAATTGAGCGTTAAAAACATTACCGCACCTACATTACCAAAAGCACCAGCCATACCAGCAATTTGTCCAGTTAATCGTCTTTGAATGAGTGGTACCATAGCAAATACCGCCCCTGATCCTGCTTTAGAGAATATACCGCCAACAATCGTTAATAAGACTACCAAATAAATTGACCAACTTTTATCAACATTGCCTAATGCTAGAAAACTTAAACTGATGCCAAAAAAAACTATCATTAGAGTCAGCTTCCTACCGTGCTTATCACTTAGATAGCCTCCACATGGTCGAGCGAATAAATTGATAAATGGATATACGCCCGCTAACAGTGCAGCGGTAATTTTAGGCAGTTCAAACCAATCAACATAAAACATTGCCAATATAGAAACAACTGCTAATTCAGTACCAAAAGTAACCAAGTATGCCCAATCAAGAATGGCAACTTGCTTAAATTTATATTGATGTTGCCTTGGTACGCCCTGAGCTAAATGTTGGGCATTAATATGCCATGTTTTAAAGACTTGCAATACAAATATTACAGTCAATACACAGTATATAACATCTTCTATCGTTGATGAAATCATTGCCATATTGGCGGGTGACAACTTCCATGTTAGCAATGATAAAGCAAGATATAGGGGGATATTCATTACAATATAGAGTGCTAAGTCTAAATAACTACTCACTTCCATAGCGCCTGATTTTTTTGGCTTGAAATAAGTAGAGCCCTTAGGCGTATTGCTAACATTGAAATAATAAAAAACACCATACAAGATTGCCAAAACACTCGCAATGGTGATGGCGTAACGCCAGCCATTAACATCGCCAAAACTACTTGCAATAAAAGGTAGGCAGAACGCTGCTCCCGCAGAACCAAAATTACCCCAACCGCCATAAATGCCTTGTGCGATACCGGTTTGTTTGACTGGAAACCATTCGGATATTATGCGAATACCCACCACGAAACCAGCACCAATAAAGCCCGACAAAAATCTCAATAGTGCCAATTGCTCGTATGATTGCATCCAGCTAAATGCGATTGAGATTAAGCCACCTAAAATTAATATGGCTGAAAATAGTATTTTAGGGCCTAACTTGTCAACCAACATTCCCACAATAATTCTTGCTGGGATGGTCATTGCCACATTCAGAATTAGCAATACCTTTGCTTGTTGCTCAGTGAGTGACAAAGCCTCTTGGATAAAGGGCATCATTGGCCCAAGGCCCAACCACACCACAAAGGTCATAAAGAAAGCAAACCAAGTCAGATGTAGAATCCGATATTTGCCCTTAAATGAAAATAGATTTAATTTATCTTCCATAATAGTATCCTTGCATTAAGCTGATTTTCTATGATCTGTTGTTTTCCACGGATTTGGAACAGTCTTAGGCAATGCATTTGCCCATTGCTTAATTTTTTCTGCTGTGCTCAGTTTTGATTGAATATAATCCAAACCAACACGCTCTTCAAAGTGCATGACACGCTCAAGATAATTACCTTCTGTTCGATATAACTGTACAAAGGCTCTCAGGTATTCAATCACTTCATCTTCGGTTTCAAAGAAACGATCTTTTAAGCAAGCTTTTGTTCTAATGCCACAAGCACCGGCTACATGGATTTCATAACCTTTTTCGGTACAAATCACACCAAAATCTTTAATCGTTACTTCGGCACAATTGCGCGGACAACCACTAACACCCATCTTGAACTTATGTGGCATAAAGTGTGACCAAACTGCGTCTTCCATCTTGATAGATAGCCCCATTGAGTCTTGCGTGCCCATCATACAATGATCGGTGCCCACACAAGATTTACAAGTTCTAGTTGCTTTACCATAAGCGTAACCTGATTCCATACCTGCCGCTGCAATTTCATCCCACATATCGTTTAAATTTTCTTTAGGAATACCTAACAAATCAATGCGTTGCCCTCCTGTCACTTTAACAGTGGGCACTTCATATTTCACGGCAATTTCTGCCAACGATTTAAGTTCTGCTGGCGTTGTCAATCCACCCTGCATTTGTGGAATAATAGAATAAGTACCATCCCTTTGTTTGTTAGCGTGCATCATTTCATTGTGTGGACGCTCTACATTATTATGCACATACGCCTCATTAAATTGTGACGACAAATAATAATTAATTGCCGCACCACAGGCTTCACAAGTACTGGTGAAATCTAATGCCAAACGCACTTCATCAATGGTTTTAACGGCATTCAACCCCCTAACATATTCACGCACTTCTGCGGTTGAAAAGCCAGTGCAATCACACAGTGTTTCCTTGCTCACCAATTCTGCACCTGATACAAAACTAAAAATTTGCTTTGCCACTGACCCACAACCACCGCATCCTGTTGCACAACCTGTTTCTTCTTGCATGGCTTCAAAAGTATCACAGCCATCTGTTACTGCATTCACAATATCGCCTTTGGTAACGCCCATGCAACCACATACTTGCTCATCATCTGCCATTTTTTCAACACCCGATGCGCCAGCACTAGACTCGTCAATACCAATATCACCAAATAATAAAGTCTTGCGAATATCGGTAATATCTGTTTCTTTCTTAATTAAATCAAAGTAAAAAAGTCCATCTGTAGAATCACCAAACAATACCGCGCCGACTAATTTATTATCACGAATAGAAAGTCGTTTTCGCGTATTTAATGCATGGTCTTTAGAGCACATAATTTCATCCTCCTCATTGTCAAACTCACCTGCTGAGAAAACATCAACACCTGAAATCTTGAGCTTGGTAGAGATATCTGAGCCTGTATACATATGATGAGACACCTCACACACTTGCTCGGCACACACGCGTGCTTGTTCGAAAAGAGGCGCCACCAAACCATACGACATACCTCGGTGTTTAATACACTCGCCTACTGAATAAATAGCAGGGTCTGAAGTCATCATTGTGTCATTCACAACAATACCTCTGTCTGTTTGCAAACCAATGTGCTTAGCCAAAGTATCATTGGGAACAATACCAACAGACATAACCACCATATCCGTTTCCAGTGTTGTTCCATCTTCAAACGCCAACGATTCAACCTTGTCCTTACCAATAATTTTGGTGGTTATTGCCCCCAGTTTAAAATGAATATTTTTTTGCTCCAATACTTTTTGCAATAAATGCCCAGATGAGGCATCTAATTGCATATTCATAATAGAATCCATATTACCAATAACTGTTACTTTAAAGCCCAATTCATTCAACCCATTGGCCGCTTCAAGTCCCAGCAAACCCGTGCCAATAACAGCCACTTTTTTAGATTTTCCAGCCTCTGATTGCATATATTCAACATCGTAAATATCTCTAAATGAAACCACACCCGCTAATTCCTTGCCAGGCAATGGCAGAATAAATGGTGTTGAACCCGTGCAAATCACCAAACGGTCATAATCCAGAGACTCAGAGTCAGTTTTACCAATTTCTGTTACTGACACAGTTTTAGCTTTTCTATTAATAGCTGTTACTTCAAAACCAGGCTTAAAAATAAGATTATTTTGTGCGAAATAAGCCTCATCATGTGTTCTGATTTCATCAAAATCTTTTTCGCCAGCTAAAACTGGAGAAAGCATAATTCTGTTATAGGGCAATACTGTTTCCGCACCAATAATAGTGATTTGATACATAAGCGGGTCTATTTTTAAAACCTCATCTACCACTTTCATAGCACTCATTCCTGAGCCAACTATAACCAATTTTTTCATGATATTTCCTTTTATTTATTTACACAATTTATGCTTTGAACATAAAAAAAGCCAGTTAGAAAAATGTGCATATGACATTTTCTAACTGGCTTCAATGCTCTATGGTTAAATTCAACTTTGAATTGACCAAAAAAAACGCTTATCGTGTTTCATTAAAATAGAAACCCAAATAAACGTCAATGTTTTTTTGTTGCCCATCATTGGGTAACAGAACGCAGATTATACCAAAAATACAATCGTTGTGTCTATCATTATTTTAAAACGG
>NZ_CDSC02000033.1 GCF_001298715.1 Bathymodiolus azoricus thioautotrophic gill symbiont | reverse complement strand
ATACTTTTGTATTCATCAATACTGATTGCGTTGTTTTCTGTAATGATTTGTATTTCAGAAACAGGAGTGCTACTCATCTCCATTGCCCCTCTGAATTGCTCTAACAGATCTTGTAGAGAGTATTCATTTGTCATCATAAAGATTTTAGGGATCTTCGGCCCAAGGGTTTTTGAAAGAGAATAGACGACATCTGTATCGCCTTTTATGTAGTCAGATTGAACGCTTGAAAACTTTTCATCATAAAATTTATAAGCATACTTTCTGCCGTCCGTTCCTGTTGTTCCGCCGACATGGGTGCGATCATTGTCTTTATAATAATAAGCAAACGAACCTCGATTAGACCCAGAAATACTATAAGATAAAACATCTGCATCGGTTTGACGACTGAGTGTATCTATAAGACCCGCATAAGAGCGTGCATCATTCTGAGCATACCAATCGGCCTCACCTTCACCCAGTTTTATACTGATTTGTTTCATTGAAGCGTCAGCGGGTAATTGTCCTTTAAAATCACTCAGAACCTCTGAAGTTTGTTCAAAACTGCCTGCGATCATCCGAACTTTTAAGTCGCCCTTTAGATTCTCTATAGGTCTATCTAATTGCAACGAACCATCTTCAGCGATAGAAATAACGACATGGTAGTGTTCATCTGAATAAGGGTCTAAGCGGCTGACTTTACCCTCTTTATAACCCCATAAAACCTTGCCTTCCTCAAGGTGGTAAGCGTTGTCGGTAAATCTTCTACCACTTTGATCGTCTATTGATACATCGTATAACCGAGAACTGACCTTAGTCTCAATGCCATTTTCTTTCAGTCCGATTAAGGTATTCTTTGAAAAATCAGGGCCTAGGCTACATCCCACCATGGAAACTTTTTCAATAGTTGAATTTTTAGGGAAATCCTCTCTTAAGGTAACAATATCATTGACGATATCACGATAGGTTCTATCTGCTGTTGTTGTCTCTAGACCCTTATCATCGCCATGTCCATTAAAAACAAGTTTAATATCACTGGTTTCTGGTATCTCGCTTAAACTCAATCCATGCACCACCCGATAGTTGCCTTCCTTATCCATTTGAATCAGAGTGGAATTTGTAAAATGTTTGCCGGTCAGGGCTGCTGAGCTCTCTGCAATAATGCTTTCATCTTCTATCTGCACAAAAACATGATAAATGTCCTTGGAGAAAGGGCTAACCTCGTGCGTATCTGGCACTGCAAATTTTTCCCATTGCTGTAATGCATATTGAGATCTTTGAGCCGAATCTATGAGAGAGCGCAAGCCATTTAGAAAATCTTGTGTTGCTGGCTCGTATTTAGATTGGTTCTCTTGATATGCATCTAATTCACTTTTAATACCTTCTAACATTTCCAGTTTTTTGTCAATATCTGAACCGCTTTTACTCTTGTCCATTTTATCTATCAAGCCATATATAAAAGGATTTTCGATGCGGCTCTGCACAAATCCATAGACTTTTTCTAACTTCACTTTAATTGCTTGCGTGCCTAAATTATCCTCTATATCGCTGGCTATTTCCCTTAAAAATCCCACCCTAGATTCATATTTCATTTCCTTGGTTTGCAGAATATCTTCTTTTAATTTGTTTAAAAAATCATAACACCTTTTTCTTTCTCCTTCGTCTTCAATTAATGTATCTAACGATTGCATCATTTCATCCACAAGGGTTAAATGATCATCAAAATCACCCAATGGATTCTTTAACACTTCACTGTGGTTTTTAGCGGTTTCAGTTTTTTGACTCATTCCTCCTTTATCTACATCCCAACTATAAACTGTCTTAATGCCCCCTGTTAGCATGGTTTTGGTGCCATCAGAGTTGACTTCTATTTGTGTTGTTCTACCAGTCACTTCGGCGTTGATTGTGCCATTACCGCCGTCATACAATTTTTGTGCAACTGATTGCGCTAAAGAGGTAATTTCAGCTGAAGCGCCGCTTAAAGAGGGTTT
>NZ_CDSC02000293.1 GCF_001298715.1 Bathymodiolus azoricus thioautotrophic gill symbiont | reverse complement strand
ACTAGAACTCTACCAGCAAACCTACACCTACGACACAGGTAACAACCTAACCCACCTCTCACACCAAGCAAACAGTAGCACTTGGCAACAAGCCCTCACCATCCACCCTAACAGCAACCGTGGCACTGAAACCCAACAATCCACCATCAACTTTGATGCCAACGGCAATCTATTAAACTTAAACAATATCGGTAACCTAGAGTGGCACTACAACAACACCCTTAACAAACTCACCAAAGCAGACAAAAGCAACGCCACACAATGCTATGTTTATAATTACCAAGGCAAACGAGTTCGCACTGTAACTGAATCTAACCACCAAGTTCAAAGCCAGAGAGACTACCTGCCCTCACTAGATCTTTCAACCAACCAAGCAAAACAACAAAGTAGCACCCTGCACATCGGCACCCATATCCTGTGCGAAAGCAATAAAGACAACACACAAAGCCCCAGCCAAACTCGCTACCAACTCGCCAGCCACCTACAATCCAACGCCTTAGAATTGGATGACAAAGCCCAAACCCTTAGTTACGAATACTACTACCCCTACGGTGGCACTACCATCATTGCGGGTAAAGACAAAACCCAAGTGCAACAAAAACGCTATCGCTATACGGGTAAAGAAAGAGATGATAGTAGTGGTTTATGCTACTACGGGGCTAGATACCTAGCCCCATGGCTGTCAAGGTGGGTAAACCCTGATTCAGCAGGTGTTGGCTTGAATTTGTATGTTTATGTGGGTAATAATCCCCTTAAATATAGGGATCCAACAGGGCATATGAAAAAAACACCTGAACAAGAGGCTGTGGAAGAAGGTGCTGTTGGGGGAATAAATAATATAGAAATCGAAAGAAAAGTTTCTAAAGAATATAGAATAGATAGAGATGCACTATTACACAATTCAAGTGAGGAAATGGCTCAAATACAACAAAAAATTTTTCAATCATATGTTTTTAAAAAACTGAGTACATTAGAATCTTCTAGCCGAAACCGTGATCTTGAAGGATATGATCAGCGAACAATAAAAATAAAACAATTACGAGATAGTATACATGGTCATATTGCCAATATAAATCAAACTGGCGTCCCCTTTCCCAATAATTTTATACAATTTTTTGCAAGCAAGGAATATGAGGATTTAGTCATTAACACATATAAAGTTGCTAATTGTTCGGAATGTGCGTTTATTATGTTGAACGAGTTAAGAAAAAATCATCCTAATATGACAGCAGAATATCTACTCACAACAAAACCTGATCATGCATTCAACTTAGTTAATCGCGATCAACGCACCCCCATATTTGAACCTGAAAAATGGAATGAAAGTTCTTTAGTGGTAGACGCATGGGCAGGAAGCGTTTACACTAAAAAAGAATTTTCTAATGTAAACGAAAAATTATATTATTATGGCATTAGTAATAATATTGCAGGATCGTCTCAACATATAATAAAATATGCTGGAAGCGGGATGAGTTATCGCACATATCAAAAAAACAAGATGGACTCAGAAGAATCTATGTTTTAACCTGTGAGGGATCCCGACCCTGTAAACCAGATTGTGTAAAGTCCTCTTTAAAAATCAGACATAATCCTTTAATCTATCCTCATGCAGGATTATAAACTGATTCATTGCTTGTGGCCAATTTCTAATCGACATAGTCCATCTTTTACTAGCTGCTTCAATGGCTAAAAACACAACCTTAAAAGCAGAATTATCATGATTAAAAATCTTACGATTCTTGATAGATTTTCTAATCACTGAGTTTAGTGATACCATTTTCAAAAATAAACTAAATAAATATGGTAAAATAATAAGTTTTTAACAAGACAATAAAATTATGCCAAGACCTCGCTCACTTCCAAAATCTTTTTACAACGAAAATTTTAAAAGCCTAGCTAAAAAACAAACACATCATAGAGTTAAGATTCGATTAATGGCAATGCACCACATTCAACAAGGGCATACCTATGCCAATACTGCTAAGACATATTTATACCATTTTCAAAAATAAACTAAACTAATTCTATCCATTCTCTACTACACAATTTCTTAACAAAATTATCCTTCTTTAAGATGTCATTCCAAGCATCGCAACATTTATCCACAATTTCTTCATAATCCTTAA
>NZ_CDSC02000281.1 GCF_001298715.1 Bathymodiolus azoricus thioautotrophic gill symbiont | reverse complement strand
GTGCACAATTGCTATTAAGGACTGGGAAGTGTTGATCAATGGTATTAGACAAACTCAATGTGTTAATGGTATGTGCAGTAGCAAGTAGCCCAATGCGAGCGGTTAGAAGTTCGTTGGTAGAGGACAGTTTGTAGTTTAAAATGTTCATAAATGTAGTAAGGTTTGGTTGTGTATAAAGGGGATGTGGTTGTCTTTTGTGTTTTCACCCAATGGGTGAAGAGGTTTTTTGGTTGAAATCATTATACCAGTTGGGGTTTGTGTGTTTTTTTGATTTCTATTTTTGGATTAGGGATCTTTTATCATGCAGATAAAAGATTTTACAGGCTATAATGTGACTGGGAAAAGTATAGGTAGACTAGAAAGATGGTAAAAGAAAGAATAGTCAATCTCAACTCTCTCCCTACATAAAATTCACTAAATATAAAATAAATGCAAACAATAAAAAATAAAAAACAACATGGGTTTACCTTAATTGAAATACTGGTAGTAATGGCAATTATTGGTATTTTAGCCAGTATTATCGTACCAAAGCTAACCAGTAAGGTTGGTGATGCGCGCGTGCAAAAAGCACATTATGATATTAAGGTAATCTCTTCAATGCTTGATTTATATAAATTAGATAAATATGGTTATCCAAATTCTGAACAAGGTTTGGAAGTGCTGGTGGGTCCGTATTTAAAGACACTGCCTAAAGATCCGTGGGGTAAGGCATACTTATATTTAAACCCAGGCGCACATAATGCCAAGTTTTTTGATTTATATACCTTGGGTGCTGATGGTGTTTCTGGTGGTAACGATGAGAACAAAGATATTGGCAACTGGGAATAATAACAACTCTGTTATAAAACACAATGCTGGATTCACGCTGATTGAGTTACTGGTTGTTGTTGTCATCGTTGGTATTTTGACAAGCTTAGTTACTTTAAGCATGAACCTGGCTAAACCTTCTGCTGTGAAAAGTTTGAAGGTAAAAATACAAAACCACATTGCATCAACGCAGAACCATGCGCAGCTTTATAACAAACCAATTCGTTTAATTATTCGTTCAAACAAAATTCAATCATTAACTTTAAATAAGTCATCTTGGAAACCCTATAAAGCACTACCGGTATTAGAGTTCGGTTCAGTTGCTGTGGACTCCGATGTTGATACCATTGAGATACTACCCAATGGATTTATAACACAAGCGTCCATCATATTATCTAAAGATGATGAGTCTAGCATAATCAACACTAAAACCAATGAACGCTAAGGGCTTTACGCTTGTTGAGACATTAATTGCACTTGCGATTGTGGCTATTTCACTGGGTGCTTTGGTTAAGGCAAATCAACAAAATGCTCAACAAATCATTTATTTTAAGCAAAAGACTTTAGCGAATTTAGCTTTGAGTAATTTAAGTGTAGAAAAACGCCTAGGTCGAAAACCTAATACTGGATATCAATCAGGTGAATACACACTAGGAAAGCAAACTTGGTATTGGCTGTCTCATACACAGATAACGCCGAATAAGAATATCAATAAGACTGATTTAACACTCTACCCAACAATCGCCAAACGAGAGGCTAAAGCCTCAATTGCTGAATTAGTGTTTTACTTTGAGAAATGAAACAAAAGGGTTTTACTTTGGTGGAAGTGTTGATTGTTATGGCGATTTTGTCTGTTATTAGTTTAATT
This sequence comes from Bathymodiolus azoricus thioautotrophic gill symbiont, assembly GCF_001298715.1. Lineage (GTDB taxonomy): Bacteria > Pseudomonadota > Gammaproteobacteria > PS1 > Pseudothioglobaceae > Thiodubiliella. The sequence continues at coordinate 1,402 of NZ_CDSC02000281.1, read as the reverse complement.
TCTTACAGCACGCTAACAACAACATTTAAACACCAGTCAGTACAAAAAAAGCATTCGCAAGCCTTAAGCGAAATGCAAAAAACGCTACTTTACTTTGAGAGAGATTTCTCTCAGATATTTAATCAAGAAGTCATATTAAATGAAAAAGGTGTGCAACTAAATAGCATACAAAATGATACATTGTTAAATATTCATTATGAATTTGGTTCGAATATAATTAAGCGTCAAGATAAAACCGATATAGAAAGAATAGCTGAGTTGGCACTATTGAAGGAAGTTAGTCAATTAAAAATTCGTGTATTGGATAATCGAAATAAATGGCATGAAGCTTGGCAATATGAAAACAATAAAAACCATTTAAAAGCCATAGAAATTAAATTTAGTCACCCTTACTGGGGTGAGATTAAACAATTGCTTGCGATCTAGATGAATATAGCGCATAAAAAAAATGAAAAAGGGATTGTGCTAGTCAGTGTGCTAATTATCGTGGCAATGGTCGGTTTGGCTGTGAGTTTAATGTGGCAACAACAAGCTTCTAATCTTAATAGCACGAAAAATATCATTCACACTAGTCAAACCATTAATTACCTTTACAACCTTGAAGTATGGGCCAAAAGTATTTTGAGAAATGATGATGCTAAAGTCGACCATTTGAAAGAAGATTGGACAACCATTATTCCTCCAATTGAAGTTCCCAATGGCGAGCTTCACGGAAGGATAGTTGATGTACAGGCGCGTTTTAATATCAATCATTTATTTTCAATTAATAATGATTCTACTCAAGCTTACCTCAATCCAAATTATATGAATTGCTTAAACAAGTTAAACGCAAGCTTAAAGCAAGATTTTATGAGTGATTTTATTATTGAGTATGTAAATAAACAGCGTCCAATAGAGAAATTTAAGCATTTGTCAGCGCTTAGAAAAATAGAGGGTATTGAGTATAAGGATTATTTAAAAATAAAGTCTTATTTAACAGCATCCAGTTTAATTAAAACAGTTAATATCAATACTGCTAGTAAAGAAGTACTTAGTTGTTTGCATCCAGATTTATCAATTTCTTTAGCGCAAAACATTATTGATAAAAGACCATTTAATTCACTTAGTGAGGCAAAAACTGCAATTCGTCAAGCGATAGGAGGAGGCAGTCAAAGCGCCTTTAATAAAAATTTAATTAGCATCAATAGTCAATTTTTTTTGTTGGAGTCTGATATACGAATTGCCAGTAGCCACATCAAGGTAGAGACACTTTTTCATCGAAATGCTAGGTTACTTAATGTAATTTCTCGCACTTATGAACAAATATCATCTGATTAACTTAAGAGAGAAAAGACAAACTAGGGGTATAAATTAAGTTTTTTTTCGCCATTGTTACTTTGTATTCCGTTATTTAATTAGTCAA
>NZ_CDSC02000039.1 GCF_001298715.1 Bathymodiolus azoricus thioautotrophic gill symbiont | reverse complement strand
CTAAGGCTATTATGTGAAATTACTTGCGATTGGCACCAAGATTTTTCTCCATTCATCGAAGATGAATTTACATCAATTACATGAGAGATTTCTGTATAAATAGTCGTCAAAACAAGGGACTTAAAGGCTATTTTTTTACTGGCAAACCAATTGCACACTAAACCTAAGTTAAAGGGTAAGACTTTTTTTATTTATTGGAGAAAAAAATGACAAAACAATACGATATGATTGCCATTGGTGCAGGCTCTGGTGGCCTTTCAGCTGTTGAGCGCGCCAGCGAATACGGCAAAAAATGCTTAATCATTGAGGCAAAAACCATTGGTGGCACTTGTGTGAATGTTGGTTGTGTACCTAAAAAAGTGATGTGGTTTGCCGCCAATGCTGCCACACAGATTAACAATGCACAAGGGTTTGGTTTTAATATTGAGGTGAAAAATTTCTCATGGAAAAAACTCAAACAAGGTCGCGATAACTATATCAAAGGTATTACCGACTGGTATGACGGCTATTTAGAAAAATTAGGTATTGATTACATTCATGGCTTTGGAAAATTAGTCAATAAAAACACAGTGTCTGTCAATGGTGAAGAGTATACCGCTGAGCATATCGTGCTTTCTCCAGGTGGCAAGCCATCTGTGCCGAATATTGAAGGTGCCGAATACGGCATTACTTCAGATGGTTTTTTTGAATTAGACGCATTACCTAAAAAAGTAGCGGTTATTGGTGGTGGTTATATTGGTGTTGAATTGGCTGGTGTATTGAATGCACTCGGTAGCGAAGTTGAGATTTTCGGCAGAGCTGATACCTTGTTGCGTGGTTTTGACCCCATGATTCAAGAAGCTTTGGATAAAGACTATACTGCGCACGGTATTACCCTTCATCATGGTACTACAATCGATAAGGTTTCGAGTGATAAAACGATATTTACCAATCACGGTGAGTTTGGTGGTTTTGACCAAATTATTTGGGCAGTTGGCAGAGACCCAATGACGCAACATCTTGGTTTAGAAAATGCTGGTGTTGAGTCTAACCAACGCGGTTTTATTCCAACAGATAAATTTCAAGTGACTAATGTGGACAATATTTTTGCACTCGGTGATGCCACCGGCAGAGCGCCGCTCACACCTGTAGCTATCGCAGCAGGTAGAAGGTTGTCTGATAGGTTGTATAACAATATGACCGATAGGCATTTAGATTATAGTGCTATTGCCACTGTGGTTTTTTCACACCCACCCATTGGTACTATCGGTCTCACGGAAATTGAGGCCAATAAAAAATTTGATAAAATCAAAATTTATAAATCAGAATTCACCCCAATGGCAGATGCTTTGCTTAATCACAAAACCACCACCGCACTTAAATTAGTGTGTGTGGGTGATGATGAAAAAATCATCGGCTGTCATATTATGGGGCACGGTGCTGATGAAATGCTACAAGGCTTTGCGGTTGCCATCAAAATGGAGGCAACTAAAAAGCAGTTTGACGACACAGTCGCTATACACCCGACTAGTGCTGAGGAGTTAGTAACGCTAAGATAACATCTATCTATATTTATTTGTTTTCCGATACTTATGGGGCTTGATAGGTGGCTTGTAAAAACCCCAAAACCCTACTTTTTTAGATTTGGCTAATTCTTCTTCTTTGCGGTAGGTATTTTTATAAGAATACGCCATACCCGACTCAACCATTGACTTGCCGATATCAATATCTCCTTTATAGACACGCACTAAAACACGATGATAGTGCCCAATTTCGATAGGGGTAATTAACAATCTTCCAGGTATTTCCCTTAAAAGTCTTTTCAAGTACTCTTTGGATAATTGACCACAATCAATAATTTGGTATTGTGTTTTCTCACAAGTTTGTGTAATTTCTGGTGTGTCAATACCTTTAATACGCATTTGCAAACTGATACTATCGCCATCAACAATATATAGTGTTTTTTCACTATCTAAAATAAAGTTGCCAACATCAGAAAAAGCACTGCCTATCAATAAGAAGTATAAAATAAATAATTTCATTCAAAACTAGCGGTAAAATTAATCATTTTATAAGATTTTTAATGAAAGTATTAGAGCAAGTTAGATTTGATGATAAGGGTTTAATTCCAGCAATTGCTCAAGATTTTGAGACGGAGGAAATCTTAATGTTTGCATGGATGAACCAAGAGTCTCTATCGCTAACGATTAAAAAAAAACAAGCAGTTTACTATTCTCGTTCACGCAAAAAACTGTGGTTTAAAGGCGAAAAATCAGGACATACACAATTTGTTAAAGCTATTTATATAGATTGTGATTGTGATGTGATTTTACTCAAAGTAGAACAAATCGGCGGTATCGCTTGCCACACTGGTAGAAAATCTTGTTTTTTTCAAAAACTGGATAAAGACAATTGGGTAAATGTTAGCAAAGTATTAAAAGACCCAAAAGCCATTTATGGATGATGTTTATGAGTGATATCTTAAAACAATTAGAAAAAGTATTGGAGCAGCGTAAGCACTCAGGTGCCGATGAATCTTATGTCGCATCTTTATACAGTAAAGGCTTAGATGAAATCTTAAAAAAGATTGGCGAAGAGTCTGCCGAAGTGATTATGGCAGCCAAAGATGGAGAAAAAGAAAAAATCATCTATGAAGTGGCAGACCTGTGGTTTCACACTTTAGTATTATTACGCCACGAAGACATTGAAATCGCTAAAATAGAAGAAGAATTATCAAAACGATTTAGCTTATCGGGTTTAAAAGAAAAAGCCAATAGGAATCAATAACAAAGGAGAAATTATGATGCCGGGACCGTTTGAACTGATTATTATTTTAGTAATCGTGCTACTTCTTTTTGGTGGCAAACGCTTAAAAAACATTGGTGGCGACTTAGGGGGTGCTATCAAAGGTTTTAAAAAATCAATGAAAGAAAGTGAAAGTGACAAAATTGACAATAAAGACACTGTCATTGACGCTAAAGTTATCAAAGAAGAAGAGACCAAATAACACGCCACTATGTTTGATATTGGTTTTTGGGAATTCGCTTTAATTGGCATTATCACACTGATTGTGGTCGGCCCCGAAAGGATGCCCGCCATTGCCAAAACTGCGGGTCATTATATTGGCAAAGCCAAAAGGTTTGTTGCTAAAATCCAAGAAGATATTGGCGATGAAATTGAGGCTGATAAACTCAAAGAGCATCTAAACTTAGAAGATAAAGATGCTAATATTGTTGAGATTTTTGATCAAACTAAAGAATCCCTTAACAAAATCAAACGCGATATTGATAAATAGTCTGAGCTAAATAAGTATGAGTACACAGCGTATTAAACAAGACATGACCTTTATTCAACACTTGGTTGAATTACGCGATAAACTACTGCATTCTGTCATTGCAATTTTGCTGGTGTTTGCTGGTATTTTTCCCTTTGCCAACGAAGTTTATAGTTTTATTGCTGCGCCTATTCTCAATGTCTTACCCTCAGATAGCAATATTATTGCAATTGGAGTAATCTCACCTTTCTTAACGCCGCTCAAAATGGCGTTAATTTTTTCCGTCTATGCTACTATGCCCTTTCTGCTTTATCAAGTTTGGTCATTTATTGCACCTGCCTTATATAAACATGAAAAACAAATGATTTTGCCATTGGTAATTTCATCAACGGTCTTATTTTATGCGGGCTTGTTGTTTTCGTTTTATATTGTTTTTCCTGTTATTTTTGGCTTCTTATCTAGCATCGGTCCAAGCATTGTAGACTTCACCCCCGATATTCAATATTATCTTGATTTTGTACTGAAAGTATCTTTCGCTTTTGGTGTGGCATTTGAAGTGCCTATTGCCACTATCTTGCTAATTATATTCGGCGTAACAACAGTAGAGAAACTTAAGAAAAATCGTCCTTATATTGTTATTGGCGCCTTTGTTTTAGGTATGCTACTGACGCCACCTGATATTATCTCTCAAACCTTAATTGCTGTCCCAATGTGGCTGTTGTTTGAGGCTGGGTTGATTTTTGCACCCATGTTTAAACGCTCAGCACCAACATCAGATGATAAAGACGCTGACGCTAACTCAACCACTTCTGATAAGGAAGAAGCCACAGATGAAGAAGATTGGGGCGATGAAGAATTAGATAAAATTGACGAAGAATTTAAGAAACTGAATAAAGAAAATTAAGCATTTATAAGTTTATTTGAGCTAGCCCTAATTAGTCAACCCTTAAAAACCACACAAAACATTGATTTATAACAATAAAACTAACAATAACCCTAGAC
>NZ_CDSC02000097.1 GCF_001298715.1 Bathymodiolus azoricus thioautotrophic gill symbiont | reverse complement strand
GACGGCTGTTGCTGAAGTAGAAGTACCTACTGAAGAGGCGCCAGCAGAAGAGGAAAAATCTGCTGAGTAACTCAATGAACATTATTCCAAGTTCAAAAAGGCTGTTGGTCGGTACGATTAATGGCCTTTTTGGCGTTCAGGGTTGGGTGAAAATCTTTTCACATACACAGCCTAGAAAAAATATTTTATCTTACAAGCCTTGGCATACACAGATTGACGAACAATGGCAAATATTAGAAATTGTCAATGGTCGAGAGCAGTCGAAAACCATTGTTGCAAAAATTAAAGATATTGATAACAGAGAGCAAGCCAGAGCAATGATTGGTATTGATGTTTATATTGAGAAATCCCAATTACTCAAACTCAAAAAAGGCGAGCATTATTGGGAAGATTTAATTGGTTTGGAAGTGATTAATCGATCAAATTTTGTACTTGGAAAAGTGCAAAATTTGATGGAGACAGGTGTCAACCATGTACTCATTGTGCAAGGGGAAAAAGAGCATTGGGTGCCGTATATTGAGCCGTTTTTGTGTGAAGTCAATATCGAAAAACAACAAATTTTGGTTGATTGGGATGAGGATTTTTAATGGTCTTATATAAGACCTTTGCGTCATTATGAATAACCACCAAAACACCATCTTTTATCAATTTGAAAACTTTTTAAAACACTTTTAGTCTTGCTAGGCTTGGTATAATAATTTTTTTAAAACTATGGAAAAGAAAAATGGAAAAGAAAGAAGAAAATTCAACACCTGAAGTGACTCAACCACAAGCAAACTTAATTGATGAAATGTATGTTGACGGTACAGCAAGTATTAGTATCCGTCAGAATGTTGCAAAGATTGATTTTTATCAAGCTTCACCAATCATGAGTAAAGATGGCGCTGATGAGAAAAGAGAATTTCGCAAGATTTCCCACCGTTTAGTTTTGCCAGTAACTGGTTTGGCTGAAATTCGTGAAATTTTAGATAAAATCATAAAACAAACTCAAGAGAACACAAGTAAATAGTTGTAAAAAAACCCCAGACAAACTAAGTTAGAAAATCAACTGCACCTGATTTTAAAGAATAATTAGCAGCTATAACTTCTAGTTTATTATTTTTGATAGCTTCTTTAATAATTGGCGATTGGCTTTGTAATTGTTTGACGGAGTTAATAATGTTAACTTCAACAGCCTTGTCAACCAGTTCATTATTTGTTAAATTTAATTTAAGCAAAGGTAGAATGGAAGGCTTTATTCTGTTAGTTATAGAGTAAAGGCCGTCCGATAGATTTGTTTTATTAATGCATTCGTCAATAGTTGCATTAATAGCTCCGCAATTAGAATGGCCTAACACTACAATTAAAGCTGTTTTGAATTTAGAGATTGCAAATTCAATACTCCCCATTTGTGAGGGGGCAACTATATTTCCTGCAATGCGAATAATAAACAAATCACCAAAACTCTGGTCAAAGATAGTCTCAATGGGTACTCGTGAGTCAGAACATCCCAATACAACCGCAAATGGACTTTGTTCTTTTACATCTTTTGCGCATCCATGCGCATGGAATCTATGGTGAAATGTAGTGCCATTAACAAAACGCTGATTACCATCAACCAATCTTCTTCTTGCTTGCGTTGAGTTTATTTTGTCAGAAATGATACTCATCCTTTAAAAGAGGATGCTCATCATTGACATCATAACAATGATAAATAGTATTGTCATAAACCCACCTGCTTTAATGAAATCTGCCACCTTATAGCCACCAGGTCCCATAATTAAAGCATTCACCTGATGTGTGGGAATTAAAAATGAGTTTGAAGTGGCAATGGCAACTGCTAGCGCATAAACCGCAGGGTCTTCCCCTACTTGAATGGCAATATTAACAGCAATAGGCACTAAGAGAATAGTTGCGCCTACATTAGACATGACTAGGGTAAAGAAGGTTGCTAGCACTACAATTGAGCTTAGTATTACCCAAGGTGCCATATCGCCAACTACTTTAACTGTTTCTTGTGCAATCCATAAGGCGGTGCCAGTTTTTGATACGGCCATACCTAGTGGAATAAGGCTGGCTAATAAAAATACTGTTTTCCAAGAAACCGCACGATAAGCCTCTTCTATTTTAATAACACCAGATAAAATCATACCCAAGGCGCCAGTCATGAGTGCGATGGAGAGTTTAATATCCGTAAATAATACTAAGAAAAGTGCAATCGCAAAGAAAATACTTGCCCATTTGATTTTCTCAGGTCGGTACTCTTCTTGCCTTGGATACTCAGAAGTAATGACAATAAAGTCAGTATTAGATTGCAGTCTATCAAGGTCAACCCAGCGTGTATGGACAATTAATGTATCGCCTGATTGGAAAGGAATATTGCGAATACCCTCACCTTCTTGCATGGTTTTACCACCACGATGTAGCGCCACCATGGCAATACCATAGGTCTTGCGCAACCATATATCTCTAGCGCTTTGGTTAATAAGTGAAGAGTTAGGTGGGATAACAATTTCTGCTGTGCCACATTCTTGTGTAGACAACAAATTAGAGAATTTTTCAATGGTGTCTGAGAGCTCAAGATGAAAGCCTTCAACAAAAGCATCTAAATGTTCTTTTGTTGTCAATACGCCTAGGGTCATTTGTGGTTGAATAGTGGTGCCTCGTTCAACTGAATGGTGCCCAATAAATGTCTCGCCTTCGATGGTTTGGATGGCGATAATTCTAATTTTAGCCGCTGTTTCAATATCGTCAAGTGTCATGCCAACTAAGTTAGAATCCTTAGGAATATTAACCTCAAATAAATCATAATCTATATCATAAACTTGATGAAAGTGCTCAATGGCTGATATAGATTCTGACTGATCTTTTTTGGTTGCAGGTAAGACAAACTTGCCAGCAATGACGAAATATACAATACCCATTATGACCAGTGCAATGCCTATTGGTGTTACGGAGAATAATCCCCAAGTGTCCATCTGCTGTCCAACTTCTAATCCTTGGTTAGTGGTTAAAATTAAATCATTTAGCAAGATTAAAGGGCTAGAGCCCACCATGGTTATTGTGCCACCTAAAATTGCTGTAAATCCCATTGGCATCAATAGTCGCGACATTGGGATACCTGAGCGTGATGAAATGCGACTCACAACAGGAATAAATAGTGCGGCTGCACCCACATTTTGCATGAAAGATGAGATAAATCCAACAGTAGAAGAGATAATTGGGATTACTCTTGGCTCGGAGGTGCCACCTACTTTAAGAATGAAAGTGGCAACTCTGCCCATCAACCCAGTTTTGTCCAAGCCTGCTCCAATAATCATTACTGCAATAATTGATATAACCGCATTAGAGGAGAACCCATCAAACAATCTTTGGTTGTCAACTAGTCCCTCTTCTAGCCCCATTAAAGTATGAATCCATGGCAAAGAGCTTAGCCCTAAGATGATCATAATGGTAATGGCAGCTTCGTCAACTTCTACCACCTCAAAAGCAAACAAGTAAATTGTTAATACAAGAATCCCCAGCATCCAAGAAATAGAGGTGGTTGGCGCAATTGTTGAAAGCCACACAGCAAAAATAGCAAAAATAATGGCTGAAATATTTTTTTTATTGAGCATGATTTTGATTTTATTAAGGGTAAAAAACAGTAGGCAAAATTATACCGTAATCACAACATTACTAATCACTGCTAACAAGGTCTTACTGGTTGAAAAAATATCTATTTTTGAATTTTAATGACCCTAAAGCACATTAACCACTTTCTTGCTAATTTTGACAAAGCGTTGAATATAATTAATTTTTTTGTCTTGTTTGCGCAAAATTGCAAATAATTTTCGATTAAGCTCCTTTACACCTATTTGAATTGTTTTAGGTCCAGGGGTTTATGACATTCATTCTCCTAACACCCCTTCAGTGGCATCCATGGTTGAGCTAATGGAAAAGGCAGTCCAACGTATTCCCGCTACAAGGCTGTGGGTTAATCCTGATTGTGGTTTAAAAACCAGACATTGGGACGAGGCAATGCCTGCATTGACTAATATGATATTGGCTAGTAAGCAACTTCGAAAAAATTGATTTATAAGTTAGAGTAAAAGGCTTTAATAAAATATAAACCTTGAGGCGGGGCAGTTGCACCCGCCTTTTTTCTATCTTTAGAGATTAATACTTCCTTAACCCATCCAACAGGTTTTTCGCCCCTGCCTACTTTGAGTAGTGTGCCGACGATATTGCGCACCATATGGTGCAAGAAGGCATTGGCTTTAATATCCAACAAGATTTCATTGCCGTGTTGAGTGAGCTTTATAAACTCAATGGTTTTGATGGGTGATTTTGCTTGGCATAGACTACCACGAAAAGCTGAAAAATCATGCTCACCGAGTAAATATTCAGCGGACTTGCTCATTGCTTCTACTTCTAATGCTCTTGACTCCCATAAGGTGTGTTTAGCCATTAGAGCAGAGCGCACTGGCGTATTGTGAATCTTGTAATGGTAGCGCCTTGCGTGAGCATTAAAGCGCGCATGGAAATCCTCATTAGCGCGTTTTACCCAAACAAAATTGACATCATGAGGCAGGTTAACATTGCCACCAAGAAGCCACGCTTTGTCTTCTCTGTTTGCACTTGTTTCAAAGTGAATAACCTGTTCAATAGCGTGTACACCCGCATCTGTTCTACCTGAGCAAAATACCCGTACGGGGTGGTCAGCAACATTTGAGAGTGCTTTTTCGACCACTTGTTGAACAGTGCGAATGCCAGATTTTTGCAACTGCCATCCGTGGAAGTCACTGCCCATATACTCAACACCTAATGCTATCTTCATTTTTGTAAATCCTTTAT
>NZ_CDSC02000503.1 GCF_001298715.1 Bathymodiolus azoricus thioautotrophic gill symbiont | reverse complement strand
CTTATAATATTCTATGTACGACTATATCCTATTGTCATGCCAATTAGATCAAACATATCTTATTATTATATACAGGACAATCGGATCAGGCAAAAATTATTTAATTTAGGTTGCCATCATTTTGGTTGATGCCATTTGGATTTTCAATCAACAAAAACTTTGCAAAGAGCCATCCAATGATAAGCATGCAGCTTGATTTCAATCCATATTTTTTATGAAAAGGTTTGTTAACTATGTTAAATTATGTTCTGCTGTGTTGGCTGTGTTGGCTGTGTTGGCCATCATGGATTTTCAATCAAAAACATTAAAAAAAAGTTTGTAGAGGGCCATCAAAAGAACATTCCTGCCATTTTTTTCTTCAAAACGGTTTGGTGGTTTTAAATTCTGTGATATGCAAATTACTCTGTAATGTGATAACTTATTCTTTGGTTAGTTACAATATTTACAGGATCATAATTATGGTAATTGGATTTGCAACTACCTGTGCAATCAGTGCCTATCACCACTAACGTTATGTAATAAAGTTTGTCAGTGACTTGCGACAGGTCGGTGATTTTCTCCTGGTACTCCGGTTTCCTCCACCAATAAAATTGACCACCACGATATAACTGAAATATTGTTGAAAATGGCATTAAACACCATAAACCAAACCAAAGCATCAAATGCTCATGGGAGATTTTTGGTCAGATTAGCTATTAAGATGCTCACTTGAGTATTTGGTTAATAATTTGAAGATAAAGAATTTAATGAGTATTCTGATACAGAGCTTGCTGTATTTTATGATTTCCAAGATAATTTGATATGAATTGGAAGAACAAAAAAAATATTAAAAAAAATCTTATGTGATATATTCAAACCATGTAAACCAAGTTAAACCTAATATACATGTTGTTGTATATAGAAAAATTGCATTGGGTGGAATAAAAAACTAGAGGCTCAGTGGGCTGAGCCTGTGTCACTCGCCTTTCATTCTGCTTTGAGGAAAACTTAATACAGAATCTTCCATAT
>NZ_CDSC02000072.1 GCF_001298715.1 Bathymodiolus azoricus thioautotrophic gill symbiont | reverse complement strand
TTGATTTATTTATAATAGACACTACATAGACAAAAATATACACGAGTTGAGTACTAAAAAATGACAAAAAAGCAAACACAAAGCAAAAAAAAGACAACAACCACAGTAAAGAAAGAAACTAAAAATAAAAAAGAAGCAACAACTGCAGATATTGAAGCGGCAATCAAAAACGCTTCAAGCTTACCTGAAAGCGATGACTTGCAAGCGCAATTAGCAGAAGCACAGCAATCTGCCAAAGATAATTGGGACAAGGTGGTGCGCGCTCAGGCTGAAATGGAGAACCTAAAACGCCGTAATGCCAAAGATTTAGAAAACGCGCACAAGTTTGCACTTGACGGTTTTGTTAAAGCCTTGCTTGAGGTAAAAGATTCTTTAAGTATGGGGCTTAAAACTGCCAAGGAAGAAACAGCCACAATTGAAAGTATTATTGAAGGGCTAGAAATGACGGATAAAGTTTTTCTTTCTACCATGGTAAAGTTTGGCGTTGAGGCTATCCACCCAGAAGGAGAGCCCTTCAATCCCGAATTACATGAAGCTATTACCATGTTAGCGATGCCTGATAAAGAATCTAATACTGTTTTGGATGTCGTGCAAGTTGGCTTTACACTGAATGGTCGTCTAGTGCGTCCAGCGATGGTGGTCGTGGTTCAGTAGTTTTTTAGAGACCTCTTTGCGGTTATGGTATAATTCTCGCTCATTTTTTATTTTATTAAGGAAACATATGAAACTAATTCTTTTAGGTGCGCCAGGTGCTGGCAAGGGCACTGTTGCAAAATTACTAACCAAAATTGATGGATCGGTTCAAATCTCTACTGGTGATATTCTACGCGCGGCAGTTGCTGCTGGTACGGAACTTGGCAAGCAAGCTCAAGCAGCGATGAAGGCTGGCGATTTGGTGTCTGATGACTTAATTATGGGCATTATGAAAGAGAGGCTGCAGGAAGATGATTGTAAATCTGGTTATTTATTAGATGGTTTTCCGCGCACGATTCCACAAGCAGAAGCTTTAAAAAAATTGCTTGATAAAATGGGTGAAAAATTAGACGCCGCTGTTGAGATTGATGTTCCTCGCGATGTTATTCTTGATCGTTTAACCACGCGTCGTACTTGTACTGGTTGTGGTGCAATCTATAATATAAAGTCTAATCCAACTAAGGTTGAAGGCATTTGTGACAAGTGCGGCGAGAGCGTAGTTCAACGCGATGATGAAACTGAAGAAGCCATCAGCAATCGTTTAAATGTTTATAATGACCAAACAGCTCCTTTGGTTGGTTTTTATAAAGAAGAAGGTTTATTACTTAGCGTTGATGCGACTTCATCTGATTCAGTTATCAATGCTATTAAAGCAAAAATTGGCTAATTAAATCACTTTTTGTGAAACTCAAAAACCCCGCTCGTATTCGGGGTTTTTTTATGGTTTTTATCAAGATTTTGTAACTTATAACGCTTATCTTGCATAATAGACAAAAAGCCCTAATCCAAAAATAGAAATCAAAAAAACACACAAACCCCAACTGGTATAATGATTTCAACCAAAAAACCTCTTCACCCATTAGGTGAAAACACAAAAGACGACCCTGTGAACCACATCCCTTTTATACACAACCAAACCTTACTACATTTATGAACATTTTAAACTACAAACTGTCCTCTACCAACGAACTTCTAACCGCTCGCATTGGGCTACTTGCTACTGCACATACCATTAACAC
>NZ_CDSC02000166.1 GCF_001298715.1 Bathymodiolus azoricus thioautotrophic gill symbiont | reverse complement strand
TTTGTTATCAATGGTGAGTTAGTGCGTGATTATAGTGGTCACTCAGTCTCCAACGCAGGCGATGTCAACGGCGACGGCTTGGATGATTTGATTGTGGGTGCTTATGGTAATGATCAGAGTAATAAATCGTTAGCAGGCAGATCGTATGTCGTGTTCGGCAAACAAGACAACACCAACACCATTGAATTATCAGCCATTACCGCTGGCACAAGCGCAGGTGGCTTTGTTATCAATGGCGAGTCAGCGAGTGATTATAGTGGCTGGTCAGTCTCCAGTGCAGGCGATGTCAATGGCGACGGCTTAGATGATTTAATTGTGAATGCCTGGGGTGCTGATCCAATCAATAAATCAAACGCAGGTAAATCGTATGTCGTGTTCGGCAAACAAAATAACACTGATGCCATTAATTTATCAGCCATTGCCACTGGCACAGGTGGCTTTGTTATCAATGGCGAGTCAGTGAATGATCATAGTGGTTGGTCAATATCCAGCGCAGGCGATGTCAATGGCGACGGCTTAGATGATTTAATTGTAGGTGCTAAGAGTGCCGATCCAAGTAGTAAATTATCTGCAGGTAAATCGTATGTCGTGTTCGGCAAACAAAATAACACCGATGCTATTAATTTATCAGCCGTTGCCGCTGGTACAAGTACAGATGGCTTTGTTATCAATGGCGAGTCAGGGGGTGATGAGAGTGGCTACTCAGTCTCCAGTGCAGGTGATGTCAACGGCGATGGCTTAGATGATTTAATTGTGGGTGCTTATAGTGCCGATCCAAGCGGTAAGCCAAACGCAGGTAAATCGTATGTTATCTTCGGCAAACAAGACAACACCGCTATTAATTTATCAGCCATTGCCGCTGGCACAAGCACAGGCGGCTTTGTTATCAATGGCGAGTCAGCGTATGATAGGAGTGGCATCTCAGTCTCCAGTGCAGGCGATGTCAACGGCGATGGTTTGGATGACTTAATTGTGGGTGCTTATAGCGCCGATCCAAGTAATAAATCAAACGCAGGCAAATCTTATGTTATTTTCGGTAAACAAAACAACACCGATGCCATTAACTTATCAGCCATTGCCGCTGGCACAGGCGGCTTTGTTATTAATGGCGAGTCAGCGAGTGATCGTAGTGGTTACTCAGTCTCCAACGCAGGTGATGTCAATGGCGATGGCTTAGACGACTTAATTGTGGGTGCTTATAGTGTTGATCCAAGCGGTAAATCAAATGCAGGTAAATCGTATGTCGTGTTTGGCAAACAAAACAACACTGATGCCATTAACTTATCAGCCATTGCTGCTGGCACAAGCACAAGGGGCTTTGTTATCAATGGTGAGTCAACATATGATTATAGTGGCTTCTC
>NZ_CDSC02000035.1 GCF_001298715.1 Bathymodiolus azoricus thioautotrophic gill symbiont | reverse complement strand
CAAGTCAAACAATTTTCAAAAATTTTTGCTCAGTCTAATTACAAGACTATGCAGATGCTTGTTAAAAAAACTCAGATACATCTTAACCAGCAAAAAAAAATCATACTAAATTTTTATATCCATTATTTCAAGTCTAATGCTATCATTGGTGAGAAATCTATTAGCCAGCATCCAGACTTAATTGTTGTTTTAGGTTGTAATCGTCCCAGTCTTGATAAGCGTATATCTTATGCTATTCAAATTGCCAATCAACATCCTAGCACTCCTATTTTATTAAGTGGCGGCGGTTTTAATATTAATATGACAGAGGGTGATTACATACACAGTCAGCTCAAAAAATCTGGCATTAAAAACGAAATTATTTTAGAAACTTTATCTATGGATACTATTGCTAACGCTTTATTTTCAAAAATAATTCTGCGTCAATATAGCAAACTTAGCGCCATTAAAAATATTGAGATTATCACTTCTAAATTTCATTTACCTCGTGCTCTGTACTATTTCAAAACTATTTTTAATAGTTTAGAGTCCAAATCTAGCTTTAATTTTTGTGCTCAAGGTCCTGCTACTGCCACTGATGCTCAGGTAGAATTTTTATCTGAGCACGAACTCTCTACCGAATTAAACGCCATGCAAGCTCTTAGCGTATTTAACAACCCTAAAAAGCACTCAATAGACGATATGCAAAGCTTAATAGAGCTTTTGAAAAACCATAATCTATACCAAGATCGCTATGATATTTTGCGAATACTATTGCCACACTGTTAAAGTTTTTGTTGTCATTTGCTTGTAAAATACCCATCTTGTAATAAAATTATAATAAATTTAAGGGTAAAAAAATGAATGAAGATAATAAGTTAGTGGCAGAAAGAAGGTCAAAATTAGCCACCTTGAGAGAGTCAGGCAATCCATTTGTTAATAATTTTCAGCCGAAGGATTTTGCCAAAGATGTTTCAGCGTCTTATGGGTCTGTTTCTAAAGAAGCGTTAGATGAGAAAGCTATTGAAGTTTCAATGGCAGGGCGCATTATGCTTAAACGCGTGATGGGCAAGGCGAGTTTTGCACACATTCAAGATAGCAGCGCTCAGATTCAATTATTTGTTACCCGTGATGAATTGCCTGAGGGCTTTTACAATGAACAGTTTAAAAAATGGGATATTGGCGATATTGTTGGCGTTAAAGGCACATTATTTAAAACTAAAGTTGGTGAATTATCAGTGCGTGTCAGCGAGATAAAATTACTGACTAAGTCTCTACGACCCTTACCTGAAAAGTTTCATGGTTTGAACGACCAAGAGACTCGTTATCGTCAGCGTTATGTTGATTTAATTATGAATCAAGACTCACGCGATGTTTTTAAGCGTCGTAGTCAAATTGTTAGCTATATCCGACATTTCTTTGATAAAAATGATTTTATGGAAGTGGAAACACCGATGTTGCAAAGCATTCCAGGTGGGGCAACTGCCAAACCGTTTGAGACGCATCACAATGCGCTAGATATGCAAATGTTCTTGCGTATTGCTCCCGAACTCTACCTTAAGCGTTTGATTGTTGGTGGTATGGATAGAGTATTTGAAATCAATCGTAATTTTAGAAATGAAGGCTTGTCCACACGCCATAATCCAGAATTTACGATGATTGAGTTTTATCAGACATATGCCACTTATCACGATTTAATGGATTTAACCGAAAACCTATTTAAAGGTATTGCCACTGATGTTTGCGGTAGTGCTACCATTCAATATCAAGGCGATGAATTTGATTTTTCTAAAGCCTTTGAGCGCATTAGTGTGTTTGATTCAATTTTGCAGTACAATCCAGAGCTTTGTGCAGAGGATTTAGCTGAAGATAACGCTAGCACCACTGCCAAAAAATTAGGCATTCAAGTTAAAGAAAGTTGGGGCTTAGGCAAAATCCAAATTGAGATTTTTGAAGCCACGGTAGAGGGGAAACTAATACAACCAACTTTCATCACCGAGTATCCAACTGAAGTATCACCCTTAGCGCGTCGCAATGATGACAACCCATTTATTACCGATAGATTTGAATTGTTCATTGGTGGTCGTGAAATTGCCAACGGTTTTTCTGAGTTAAATGACGCTGAAGACCAAGCTGAGCGTTTTAAAAAGCAAATGCTGGAGAAAGATGCAGGCGATGATGAAGCGATGCACTATGACAGCGATTATATTCGTGCACTGGAGTATGGGATGCCTCCAACCGCAGGTGAGGGTATCGGTATTGACCGTTTAGTGATGTTATTCACCGACTCACCTTCTATTCGAGATGTGTTGCTGTTCCCACACATGAAACCCGAATCTTAAGTATCGTCTTTTCACTTTCTAGTATGCTAGGTG
>NZ_CDSC02000013.1 GCF_001298715.1 Bathymodiolus azoricus thioautotrophic gill symbiont | reverse complement strand
TACGATATTACTAGCGCCAATCAAGCATTGGGTCAAGACCTTGACTTTTGACAATGGTAGAGAGTTTAGCTGGCATAATAAGTTAGCTGAAACATTGAGTTGTTGCACTTAATTTGCCAAACCCTACCATTCTTGGGAACGCGGTTTAAATGAAAACCACAACGGAGCGTTAAGGCAATTCTTCCCAAAGCAAATGGCTTTGGATAAGGTGAATGAAAAAGAGGCTTTTAAGGCAACAGATTTAATGAATAATAGACCTAGGAAATGCTTGGGGTATAAGACCCTGTTTGAGGTTTTTGCTGGGTTAACTGGTAAAGGCTATTTTTTAAACTGAAGTGTTGCACTTATAGGTTGATTCGCCCCCTATTTTTTCATGGCCAGCTTCGTTAATGGTGAAAATATGGGATGATGAAAAATGTATTTTGAATCAACATTTGTTCAAAGTGACCTCTGATAATTTCCCTAAATGGTATTACTATCTATGGAGCAAACATCATTTAGCTGAATTTGTCAGTATTTCATCCAACCATGCAACAACAATGGGGCATATTAAATGGGGTGATTTAGATAATACGATGGTATTAGTACCATCGCTAGAAGCGAATAAATTTAATGAAAAATAAAATGCAACCATTGATTGATAAAGAAATATCGAATTCAAAACAAATCCGCACCCTACAATTCCTCCGTGATACTCTTCTACCTAAACTCATGAGCGCTGAAGTTCGGATACAATACGACAAGAAAGTTAATTGCTTATGAATTTACCAGCAGGCACAGAAGAATATCAAGAAACACACAACGGCATTGCCATTCAAGGTTTTTCCTATACTGAGAATAATATTCAGCAATCCGCTGAAACGATTGCAGATATTTGTTTTGATGTTTCTGGGCAGAATAATTTTAATGATTACATTGCATCTTTAAATGAGACTGGTTTCAATAACAGTAATTTAGCCTTATCAAGCATCAAAGATTGGCAAGTCGGCGAAGGTTTTGCTGAAGCCTATCTCGGCTGTCATTTTTCCTGTTGTTTTCCTTGGTCAAATAACCGTGATTTGAAAAACCCCAATTCCAGTCTAACGGGTGCGGATTTAGTGGGCTATTGCAATGGGCAGTTCGCTTTTGGTGAAGTAAAAACATCTAAGGAACAAAAATCCCCGCCACAAGTGACTTCAAAAAAAGGCGATGGTTTAAATGCCCAGTTGAATAAACTTTGTGCAGATGCAGACGCCCGTTGGGTATTGGTTCAATATTTGTTTCATCGTCAAACAGACGATGCAGAATATCAATCTGTCTGTACATCTTATCTACAAAACAATAAGAATTTTTATATTTTTGGCGTGTTGATTCGTAACACATCGCCAGTATCGAATGATTGGAATTATCTAAAAAAGCACCTTAAGCCTCACGCACAGAACAGTGTTTTTCTTGTCGGTTTGTACTTGCCAGTTGATGATGGCATTCAAAAACTACATCAAGGTGTTTTGTCTGCTGGAGGTGCATCATGATTACTCGTGATATGTTACAAAACATCGACCAGCATTGGGCGGTAAAAGCGGTAGGCGATGAGGCGTTACGAAAATCCATTTTACAGTATGCCAAAGCAAAATTAGTCAAGGGGGCGATTGGTAAGCAGTTATCCTTAGATTTGGAAGATAATTTCCATGATGAAGATGCCTTAAAACGCATGGCAATTGCGTATGAAATGGTCGCTATCGAGGGCATGAAGGATTTTATTAATCATACTGATAATGATGAGTTAAGCGATCAATTCATGGCAGGGTCGCATCGTGCTTTTGAACTCAATCGGGTGTTAGACACACCGAAAGAGGATGACTTAAAATTCATTTTTCATCTGCTGCATTTATCTTCTCTAGCTTATTGCGGTGATTGCTGGACGGATTTAAGGCATATCTATGAGGCGTGTTCAGCAGATATTGAGGGTCTATCATCATGCAAGAATGAAACGCACTGGGATCAACGCATCTTACTAAGTTTGTTTACTTGTTGGGTGGGATTGTTTAGAAAAAATTCATGGGATGAATTAAATCGTGTTTCAAGTTCCATTGCTCAGTTAAGAGAAAACCAAGCACAATACGAGCAGGAATATTTAAGCTCAGAAACAAACGCCCAGGGACAGGCAAAAGCCATGCGCTTGATGTCGTTGTATCATTGGGCAAAAGCCACTGAATTATTGGCTTTGTATATGTTGCAGGGTGAGCCTGCCGATATTAAAACCCAATTGGATAAGCATTTTCATCTTGCCATAGACATTGCGGCAAAAGGTGGCGATGCCCAATTGGAAGTATTATTACGCTGGTTGCACGCCTCAGCAGAGCAGATGGTCAATGGTTCGATCTGGTGGGTAGCGCAAACCATCAACTCAAAAGCGACACAATTTATAAAAAACTTATCAAGTCGAGTTAATCCTCTGTTGGAACTGTTGCCACCACAACGAACCGCGCTTAAAGAAATGGGCTTACTTGACCCTGCTAAAACGGCTGTGGTGGTGGATATGCCAACATCGGGCGGTAAAACCTTATTGGCACAATTTAAAATGTTGCAAGCGGTGAATAATTTTGGCGAAAGTAAGGGCTGGATTGCCTATATTGCGCCGACTAAAGCCTTGGTTGGGCAGATTGTTCGGAGTTTGCGTCAAGACTTTTCCCCGATGGGTATTCAGGTCGAAAAATTAAGCGGTGCAATTGAGATTGATGCTTTGGAAGAAGATATGCTCAATGATGTCAATAGTTTTGACATTTTAGTAGCCACCCCTGAAAAAATGCAGTTGGTCTTACGCAATCATAAAATAGAACGTCCCTTATCATTACTGGTGATGGATGAGGCACATAATATTGAAGATGAAAACAGAGGCTTGCGGATTGAATTGCTGTTAGCGACGGTCAAGCAACATTATCAAGCACAGGCAAATTTCTTATTGCTAATGCCCTATGTAGAAAATGCTAAAACGCTTTCTCGCTGGTTGGCACATGACCGTGATGCAGGCTTGTCTATTAGTTTAAGCACTAGCCCGTGGCAACCCAATGAACGTATTATTGGCTTGATAAAGAAACAAGAAGAAGAAAAAAGGGGTGATTGGTCAATTGAATATCAAACATTACTGACTAGCCCTCATACTATACATTTGAAAGGTCAGCATAAAATTGGCGGCGTAAGACCGATAAATGTATCTAAAAGTAAAGCCAGTTTATCTAATCTAGCCGCAGGCTGTGGTAAGGTTTTCTCTGATCGAGGAACCAGCATTGTTATAGCAAAAACCAAGGATAATGCTTGGAGTATTGCGAGAACACTTAGCAAAAATATGGCAGATTTAGAAACGGTTTCAGCCGATATTTTATTGATACAAAATTACCTTAGAGAAGAGGTTAGTCCTGAGTTTGAACTTATTGGCATGCTTAATAAAGGCATTGCTGTTCATCATGCTGGCTTGTCCGATGAAATAAAGTCTTTAATGGAATGGTTGGTTGAAAAAGGTGAGCTAAAAGTGCTTTGTGCAACGACGACCATTGCCCAAGGCATTAACTTTCCTGTTTCTTCGGTATTTTTGCAAAGTATTGAATACCCCTACGGCAACAAAATGTCTTATCGGGAATTTTGGAATCTAGCGGGACGTGCAGGCAGAGTAGGACAAGGTAATGTCGGCATTGTTGGCATTGCTTGTGATAGCGATAAAAAAGAAGGAGAATTAATAGAATTTGTTCAGCAAAGTACAGGCGACTTGGTTTCTCGATTGATTGCTATTCTTGATGAACTGGAAAAACGAGGTAAGTTAAATAATCTCGAAGCTATGATGTATGCGCCACAATGGGAAGATTTTCGCTGTTATATCGCACACTTGTTAAATGAAAAAAAGGAATTGCAAGCAACCCTAAATGAAATGGATCAAATGCTTTCCAATACCTTTGGTTATAGTGCATTGAAAAATGAGAACTCAAAAAAATCCGATCAATTGCTCGCCGCAGTGAAACACTACACAGAAAGCATCTCAAGAAATATGGGTGTGGTTGCTAAGGCAAATATCACTGGTTTTTCGGTAGAGTCTGTTAAAACTGCGATGAAGGGAATAAACCAATTAGAATATGATTTAACCCCTGCCGACTGGATGCCAGAAAGTTTATTTGGATCAGCAAAAAGCAAGTTGCCCGATTTGTTTAGTGTGATGTTTGGCATTAAGCAATTAAACTTCAGTCATGATGAGGAGCAAGGTAGGAATCAGTCACGCATGGCAGACATTGCCCAAGCGTGGATTGCAGGTAAAAGTATCCATGAGATTGCGACTGACTTTTTTGAAGGGAGTGGGTCAAAGGAAATCTCAAAAGTTTACAATGCTATTTATAGCAAGCTGGCTAATGGCGGAACATGGGGGCTTTCCGCTTTGAGTTTGATGTCTGGTTTGGATTTTGATGCTTTATCCGATAGCCAAAAAAGACAACTAAATTTAATGCCTGCTATGCTCTATCACGGCGTAAAAAGTGAATCATCTGTGCTGATGAGAATGAACTCTGTACCAAGAAGTATTGCTGAAAAACTAGGCGAAAAATTTCAGCAACAGGAAGAAAAGAGGAGTGTTGCAATAGCAAGGGAATATCTTAAAGGTTTGCATGATAATGATTGGAATGCTGTTACGTCTCATAGTGAATTTATATCTGGCTCTGAATGTAAAAAAATATGGCAAATTTTGTCTGGTAATATACAGCTCTAAAATAGTTTGTGTGATATAAAGGTGATATTCAAATGAAAAACCCGTTTTATAAACTTGAAAGTTATCTACAAGATATCGCCCTAGAAAACAAAATAAAAAATCACATCAAGCGCTACCATTATAGTTACCGTATTCCTCGTTATATCATTGTATTAACTATTATCTATTATGCTTGTACTTTAATTCCTGACATTTCCTGTTGGGTGCTTAATTCATACAAAGAAATAACACTAAGAGATGCTGGTGCAGGCGTAATTGCAATTATTGGTTTAATTTTGTTTTTTATACGTCTAACAAAACAACAAAAACAAATTGACATTCAAATTGACCAGCGAGTAGATGAACGCTTTAATTCAGCTATTAATTTACTAGGTTCAAGCGAAACATCAGCACGCACAGGAGCAATTTATGCCTTGCGTGAATTGGCAATTGAAGAAGAGAAATATCGTAGGCAAATTGCACAAATTCTGTGCTCACACATTCGTTCAAAAACCGATGAAGCAGAGTATCAAAAAACTCACAGCGAGCGCCCATCAAATGAAATACAAACCACTATCGACCTCCTGTTTAAAGAAGAAGGCTTGTATATACAAGATTTTAAAGGAGTAGCTGAACCTCCTAAGGCAAATTTGTCACACGCTTACCTTATAGGGGCGGATTTTATAAGTGCACAGTGTCAGAGGGCGAATTTTACGAATGCACAGTGTCAGAAGGCGAATTTTGAGTATGCACAGTGTCAGGGGGCGAAGTTTTTTTATGGCGCAGTGTCAGGGGGCGAATTTTAGGAGTGCGCAGTGTCAGAAGGCGAATTTTGCAGATGCACAGTGTCAGGGGGTGGATTTTACGAATAGGCTGTATCAGAGGGATGGTGCACAGTGTCAGGGGGCGAA
>NZ_CDSC02000005.1 GCF_001298715.1 Bathymodiolus azoricus thioautotrophic gill symbiont | reverse complement strand
TGAATACTTACTGTGAACATTATAAATCATCATCTTGAATAAAGGTTGTTAACCAGTTTCATGATGCGCTTATAAGGCATAATTTTATTATTTTCATCCTTGGCAACCTTAACCCTTGTAGCGTACACTTTAGCTTTATTAGGCAAGGTTTTTCTTATTTCTCGATTAAATTGAAAAATATGCTCAAATGGGCAAATATATTCCAAAAAGTATATGTTGTCTCCATTATTCCACTCGTTAGCAACTATTTTATAATCTTCATGCAATATCTTATCTAGGGTTTCGTCATCAACTCTTGCCCATACAGCAAAAGCTAAAGGCATATCGTTGTTGTTGCGAATTAATTTGTATTGATCAAGCAAAATCCCCTCTGAAATGCGGCTAAAAAAACCACAAACATTATAATGCTTGCAATGTAATTCTGATTGTCTTGACAACCAAAATGCATTTCCTAAGATTTCCATGTACATTTTTTCGGTGATTTTTTCTAGCGCCATAATTCAATAAAGTAAGTCTGTTAAATATAAAAAAATAAAAAGGGTTTTATTGTACACCCTAAATTCAAATTCTAAGTGCAAATTTAGGAATAAGCGCAATGCTGCTTTATTTAAAAA
>NZ_CDSC02000124.1 GCF_001298715.1 Bathymodiolus azoricus thioautotrophic gill symbiont | reverse complement strand
GTGTACTTACGGGTAAACTTTATTACAGGGAATTTGAAGAAATTATATAGATCGAATTTCATGTTCGGAGGATATCTTTCATTATTTATTACATAACTAATTTCAAAACTTGAAATGAATTAAAGGCATATTGACGATTGTGTATTTACGTATTTAAAAATTAATTATTGAATTCTTTTTTTTTTTTTTTTTTTACCTTTTCTTTTTTTTTTGCTTTACTTGAAATATGGTTAAATAAAAGATCGGGGCAATAATGTGTTTATAATATTCGTGTTTATTTATTTGAAAAAGATAATTTGAGACATGTTTCTAAAATTCTGTTAAACTGGTATCATATAAAACAAATACAACTGTTATCAGTTGTGAAAAATTGTGTTTCTTAAATTCAAAATAAGTGACCCATTTATCCCAGGGTGCTAAAATCATTAAAGCCAATATACAACTCGGTCATAAAATACATTTTAACAGTGGAAAGAAATACTCAAAAATCAATTAATGGTTCAACTGTCAACAATCGATTTTCACCTGAGTGACTTAACGACGATTGGTTGGTTTGTAATTAAGGGGCGGAGTTATAACAAGATAGTAGTGATTCCAGGTGAAAATTATGAAAATAGGAAAAAGTAATATGAATTTGAATGCATACGGTGTAACAAGGGAAGGATCAATGATCACCCACATTGTAAATATCTTAAAGTCACTTTAACATCGTAAACAAAACGAGGTAAAGAGAATTAAATACAAGTGAACATTTATTATATGAGAAGATTAACTAGTGTAACAGAACTATATGTTGACAATTACGAATTACATGTTTAATATCAATATTATTTTTCTATATTATTTCAGGAGGATATGGCAACTTGAGCAAGAATATTTGGATTAATTTATGACTAAATTTCAATTGGAGTGGAACAGAGATCTATACTATAGAAAGTAATGAACATTTGTGTGCGTATTTTTTTCCTCATTGTCTAAAGTGATGAATTTTTGTGAAC
>NZ_CDSC02000150.1 GCF_001298715.1 Bathymodiolus azoricus thioautotrophic gill symbiont | reverse complement strand
GATTTTCAGGATATTGCTACACCTTATCAAGGCTATTTTTTTACATTAAAAATATAGTCAATTATTCTTTATTGATTTCTACTTTTAAGCCTTTGGTGTTTTTTGAAAGTGAAAAATCAGCCTGCGCTTTCATAAGAGAATCAACGCACTCATCCAAATCACTATATTCGTCAGTGCCTGTGTCAAAACGCTTGTCACGCATAAAATAAAACATATTTTTATACTTATCCTTTGCTATTTTGAGCACAACAAAAGTGTAGTAACCGTCTTCCCAAACTGCCACTGGTTTCTCTTCGCCCCCCACTTCAATATCCCCCATATGCACGCCATGGTCTTTCTTTTGCCAGCGCTCATCAATGTGTTTTTTAATGATGTCAATTTCAGATTGAGTAAAGTCTATTGCCATAATAATTAAATGCCTTAAAATTAGTGAATTTTACGAGTATTTGGCATATCAAACACTGGCGTATCTTTAATTGGGCCACCAGCACTGGCCTCTTCATCGGTTGGTTCGCGCACCGTAACAACTTGTAAAATAAAAACCACTTCTCTGCCACACATTGGATTGTTACCATCAACGGTAACTGAATTTGCATCAACGCGAGTAACGATAAAATCTTTAGGCTCGCCGGCTTCATTTTCCATGGTAACGCTCATACCAATTTTTCTGTATTCCTCTGGCACATTATCAATGTGATCAGTGAAAACCAATGACTCGTCTCTAGGACCATAAATTTCATCACAATGAATGGGTAACTCAATCACATCGCCTTGCTCTTGACCCACTAGTTCTGCTGTTACCTCAGATGACAAGACTTCGCTAATCCCTTGTATGTAGCCAAGTGGAAATTCCACTTCAGATAACACTTCTTTGGTTTTTTTATCAATGACTTTATAAGTCAATTCAACAAATTTACCATCTTCAATGACCATTTTACTCATTGCTAAAAAATAGTAGCACCAAAGATTTTAATCTCATTGTCTTCGTTATAGCCTAACACTAAACGACCGAGATATTCATTGCCCGTCATATTCTTATTGGTTTGCTTGTAAAGCACAGTGACATGCTCACCACGACGAATCATACCTAAATACTCAGGGTCTTTTTCCAAGCCCTTGGTTAGCTTACTGCGAGCAAATTGTTTGCCCATTTCAATTTCATTGGCGCCACGAAGCATTGCTTCAGAAAAATTTCGAGTGAACGCACTATAATTTTTATTGTTAGAGTATTTGACCAAATCATTCCAAAATGGATTAGCAACTGCCAATATCTCTTCATCTGTTTTTTCAATAATATTCATTTTTTTTATTTTTAGCTAAATTATTTTTTTTGAGACTGCTATATACACTGAGCATCCACTCAATGCATATAAAGGTCTCTTTTAAACAAAATAAAAAACCAACATAAAAATGTTGGTTTTTTATCGTTTCCAACAAAAACTTATTAAAAGAGACCTTTGCATAAATAGGAGTAATCATCAGAAACCCACTTTTCACCCACTTGACGATTTTTTAAACCCAGCCTTAGTTCTGCTAGGACAAGGTTTAAAGAAATCGCCAATTGAGCAAAAATTGGGTTTTGCCAATCATCCCTATTTATACAAAGGTCTCTAAAAGTCTTTGTTAAGCAAGATTTCTACTTCTCGCTATCACCCACTAAGTGATACAAGGGTTGTTTCTCCATCTTGTATTCACCGGTAGTACGATTACGCTGTGAAGTCGTCAAAACATGCCAATTTTTATCGTCAAGTTTCATCTTATCACCACGATAGTAGTAACCAGGCCAGCGAGTTTCCTCACGGAACAAAGTATGCTGAACCACACACTCAGAAGTACGATGACGGTGCTTAAGCTCCCAAGCACGCAACAACTGGTGAATGTCTTCTGCACCCACTTTTTCTAAATCTTCTTCTAAAATCTTCAACTTATGAAGACCCATATTTAAAAGCTTGTCATTGGTCATATACTGTACTGTTACGCCACCAGCATACTCGTCCATCAACTTCTGTAGACGCTGTAAGCCAGGCATTGGTAATATGTAACTTGGAGACACAGTGCCACCAACGATTTCGTTACGACCCACTGTGTAAGTCTCTAATGGTTTATAAATTTCAGCTTTACGGTCATCAATTTGCTTCTGTGAAATGCCAATACCTTCTGCCTTGCCATCATCAATATATTTACAAGCAGCTTTCGCAGACAAACGACCTTCAGTAAATGAACCTGAAGAGAATGCGTGTGGCGTACCACCAACTGCATCACCTGCACCAAATAAACCATTCACAGTCATCATGCGATTATAGCCCCAGAAATACTCAGGAATGTTACCTGAAATATCCTCAGGACCTGAACACCATGCACCACAGCCTGTAGCATGTGAACCCATTACATACGGCTCAGATGTTGTTAATTCAGGGTTGATGTATTTAGGGTCAATGTCTGTTGCAGCCCATAATACCGCTTGACCAACAGTCATACCTAGGAAGTTTTCCCATCCTACTTCTTCTAAATGAGGGTCTTGGAAAGCTTCTACAGTTACCATATGAATCGGACCACGACCAGCAGCTACTTCTGAAATAAAGGCATGGTTACGCAAACAAGTTGGAATTGGCTTATGAGAGAAATGTTGATTTTCAGTATCAAGATACGCCTTGCCTACTCTTTCTGCTAATTCTGGAAACCACTTTGACTCATACTCATCGCCATAAGCATTTTGCGTATAAGTCTTAAGGTGTAAGAAATATGCACCAACGGGGCCATAACCGTCTTTGAATCGAGCAAGAACGATACGGTTTTCCATTTGTGTCATCTTAGCACCAGCCTCAATGAGCAATGCATAAGCAGAACCTGAAGACCATGGCGCATACCATACACGACCTGCACCTTCACCCACTGAACGCGGTTTAAAGATGTTAGACGCACCACCAGCACCAACGATTACTGTTTTAGATTTGAATACATGGTAGTTACCTGTACGCACATTAAAACCAACAGCGCCTGCAACACGATTTTCTTGAACATCGTCCATTAATAAGTGTGTTACCATGATACGGTTAAATGTCTTGTCAGCATTCACTTTTGCAGCTTCTGCAACGATAGGCTTATAAGATTCACCATGAATCATAATCTGCCAGCGACCTTCACGCATATATGAGCCTGTTTCAGGATTTTTCATTAGTGGTAAACCCCACTCTTCAAACTTATGTACTGCAGAGTCAACATGACGCGCCATATCAAAAGCTAAGTCTTCACGAACCATACCCATCAAGTCCATACGCGCATAGCGCACATGGTCTTCAGGATTGTTTTCACCCCAACGAGTACCCATATAACAGTTAATCGCATATAGACCTTGAGCAACCGCACCAGAACGGTCAATGTTTGCTTTCTCAGCAATTATAACCTTCTTGTCACGGCCCCAGTATCTTGCTTCATAAGCGGCACCTGTA
The DNA here is from genome assembly GCF_001298715.1 of Bathymodiolus azoricus thioautotrophic gill symbiont. GTDB lineage: Bacteria > Pseudomonadota > Gammaproteobacteria > PS1 > Pseudothioglobaceae > Thiodubiliella. The sequence continues at coordinate 11,461 of NZ_CDSC02000150.1, read as the reverse complement.
CCACCTAAACCTGCACCAACAACTAAAATATCAATGTTGTCTTCAATAATTGTCTTGTAGCTCATTAGTAGTACACTCCTTCTTTAAGTTTCAAACCGTTAGACTCTAACGTGTGTAAGCCACCATCATCCAAACGAATTGACTCTGGCTCAAATGATAATAACTCTGAGCGTCGCATTTCATCGCTAGGCTCTGCTTCGTTTCTGAAGTCAGGAATTGCTGAACCCCATGGCTTAGTCGTGATTGGTGATAAGAAGTTCTTCTCACGACCATCTCTAAATTTAATCTTCCATGCAATCGTGCCTTTTTCTTCATCACGGATTACACGAACACTGTGTCCTAGCGGTGCAAAATCCGCATAGCCACGAACATCAATCGCTTGGTGTGGACATGCTTTAACACATGAGTAGCACTCCCAACACATATTAGGTTCAATGTTTAGTGCACGACGATATTTCTTATCGATATGCATAATGTCAGATGGGCAGATATCTACACAATGTCCACAACCATCACAACGAGTCATATATACAAAAGTTGGCATATTATTTCTCCTTTCTTTTAAGTTAGTTTATAAAATTAGTAATGGTTTGGCTTTTCGCGCTTAATGCCAAGACCCATATCCATTGGAGCGTCTACTAACAACTCCATAGAATGTCTTTTTTGTTGTTCAGGCTCATCTCTGCTCAACGTTGGTAAGTTCTCAGCAGAACCGTCTGCCTTTCTAATACGCTTATCATAAGCAGCAAATGGCTTGAAGAACATGTGTGAAAACTTAGACCAGTAAACACCACCAAATAACGAAACAGTAGAAAGGATAACGAGTAAAAACTCCCAACCCACTGAATTACCATTGTAAGACCAAATTAACGCAGTAATAGAAGTTGCCATTAATGACAAACTAAATGCGTCTCTTTTAAGGTCAATGTTAAAGGGTGAGTTACCTTCGGCGGCAACATCAACTTTAAATACAAACCAAAACCAAACGCTACCAACAGCTAGCATAATCGCACCAATATGCCATACTTGTGTCAATGTTGCATCAGCGCCATTTGCGCCAAAGATCATGACAGCTGTTGCTGCATTGAATAAAATAAAACCATACATAGTCAACAAGTGAACAAGACGGCGTACTGGATTTTTAAATTCACCAGCTGAAACAACATCTGTTACGATTGTTGAAGTTGCAATGCCGATTTTATCGCCAGCACTCAACTTATTTACTGCATCTGCTTTTGCTTTATTTGCACTTTCAAAGAAGAACTTTGCGCTCTTTTTGTGCAACATATCCATTATTGTCATAACGATGACAAGTGCAACCATTATCATGACATAAGTTTGCATTGTTTCGTACGGCATACCGGCCGCATTTAGCGCGGCGATTGGTGTGTTGGTGATCATAGTTTCATCCCTCCTTTAGGTTTGTATAATCAGTTGTGTAATCACATTAAAAAATCATCAAGTCAACAAGCAAACAATTATATACTAATATTTACTTATTTTAAAAAATAAATTTATTTCTTACTTCGCTGAGTGTCCACTCAATTTAATTTCTACCTTATCTTCATCCTTAATGCTAGCATAGTAAGCTTGCAGAACCTTAGCCACTTCAGGACGCGAAAACTCTTCTGGTAAATCTTCACCATCTGAAAGCATCTTACGAACTTTAGTGCCCGACAATAAAACACGATCCTTCGCTTCATGTGGGCAAGTCTTCATTGAAGACATACCGCCACATTCATGACACCAAAAAGTCCAGTCAATTTTAAGTGGTTGTGTCACCAATGCATCACTTGGAATCTCGTCAAAGATATTATGCGCATCAAATGGACCATAGTAGTCATCAACACCTGCGTGGTCACGACCCACAATTAGATGTGAACAGCCATAGTTTTGTCTAAATAATGCATGTAATAACGCTTCACGCGGACCTGCATAACGCATATCTAATGGGTAGCCAGATTGTAATATCGTGTTATCAACAAAATAGTTATCAATTAATACTGAAATTGCTTCTGAACGCACATCGGCTGGAATATCGCCTGCCTTAAGTCCGCCTAACACTGAATGAATCATGACGCCATCACAAATCTCTACAGCAATTTTCGCTAAGTATTCGTGTGAACGGTGCATTGGGTTGCGCGTTTGAAAGGCTGCGATTGTTTTCCAACCCTTGTTATCAAAATAAGCACGCGTCTCAGCGGGTGTCATATATAAGTCACCAAATTTTGCTGGGAAGCCACCGTCTGACAATACTTTAATCGGTCCTGCAAGGTTGTATTCACCCTGTGCCATAACCATTACAACACCTGGGTGTGCATCTTCAGTTGTTTTAAAAACTGTTTCACACTCATGCGCCTTGTCAATTGAATACTTCTCAGTTACCTGCATTGTTGCAAGAATATTGCCAGACTTACCACTTACAATAGCGACCTCATCATCAGCTTTTACATTTTCATCGTTAGTAGACAAAGTCACAGGGATTGGCCAAAATAAACCATTTGTCATTGTCATATTGTCACAAACACCTTTCCAATCGGCTTTACCCATAAAACCATCTAATGGATTGAAACCGCCAATACCCAACATAACAATATCACCTTCCTCTCTAGAAGAACAAGTAATTTTTGGTAGTGACTGCGCTCTTGCTAACTCTGCTGTTAAAGCATCGCCTGATAGTGCTAATTCGTTGATTGTATCGCTACCATGTGGTGGGACTAATTTTGACATGTCTAATCCTATATTGAATTTAAAAAGAGAATTATACCAATAGCGATTTTTAACGCTTTCGTTTATAGTAATATTACTTCATACCTCCTAAGAGGTATATGAAAAGCATTACAACTTAATTTTAAATTTAACGCGCTGAGTGCCGTTCTTAGATTTCTTGGCAACTATTTTATCTTTCTTAATGTCGTAACTCAAAGTGCCACCACTAAAAGAATCAAAGCCTTGAACGAAATGTGCATTACCCTCAAGGCGCACAAGTTGCTTGTCGATAAAATAGGTAATAGTCTGGGCATTCGCCTCAACAGAACGCGCTTGATTAGGTTGGTTCTGTTTGTAATGCGCCAATTTTTGCTTATTGCCTCTAGCAATTATCTTACTGATTGCTTGTTTAACACTAAAAATTTGTATTTCTTCAGCGCTTAGCGCTAAAGAACCTTTTGTTACTTTAGCATTGCCTGTATAAGTACTAAACCCACGGGGTTCATCAATGAGCACAGTTTGTGCTTTCACATCAACAGGCGCTTTATAGTCACCAATTAATGCATGCAATGCAAAAGACAGCAATGACAAAAATAGGAAAATGAGCTTATTCATAATGTCCTATTACGCCACCTGTTAACTTAACTTTTTTAGCTTTGGCATTAAAATGCATCCCTGTTGAATGAATATCTACTGTCCTAGATTGATAATGTACCTTTTCTTTGGTGCTATAAATTTCTTTATTATTTGATTGGTTAATGACTAAATTTTTAGTGTTAATTATTGACCCCGATTTCTGCAAGATTTTTATCGTGTTAAGCAACTTCACAAGATTCTTATTCATATTCATATCAACGCCCTGTGCATGAATTTTATTACCATCTGCTACATAGGTAGTATCTCTTTTAGAATAATAATGCTTTTGAGCGTTTGACTGGTCAATCGTTAAATCACGAGTAAATATCTCTTGCCCGCCGTCCTGACTGATACTGATTTTTCCCCACAACTGCATTTTATCTTTTGTCTCTATCATAGTCATACCTTCTGCAAGAACTTTGCTATGTTCATCAAAATAAGTGATTTCTCTTTGACTAATCAAGTCACTGGTTTTGGTGTTTACCGACAGTTCTTTAGCATGCATTTTATAAACAATCCCTGTATTGGATTTAATATCAACTTTGCCCTTAAACTTGATGTCACCATTGCCTAGATAATTAGCGCGCTTGGAAGTCATGGTGTAGGATTCTTCACCTTTTTCATTATAGGCGGTAACTGTTGGCTCTATTAGTAAGGCAGGGGCTTGTTTAAAATTAAAATAGTTTTTGGCTTCAACAAAATGCACAAGTTGTTGTTTGCTATTAAATTCTTGCAAGGCAAAATTATCAATTTTTTCAATATAGTTAGTGATTTTATCTGTGTTTATATTATCATCAGATGTGAACATAGATGAAACCAGCGTTATAAAAAGCCAGACAATACCAATAGGCACTATAATAAAAACCACAACTAATAAATTTCGTCTTAAGTGAAAATTAATCATAACAATAAAATAAGTGGTGTCTACGCCATAACACCAAACCATGCCTTGAACATTGAAACTGTTGAAAAAATTATCGTGCAACATAATATTAAACTATTGCAATACCGACACAAAACAGCTGATGTACAAACACAACTTAACGAAAGCGTACAACTACAACAACTCTGCTTAAAACATCATACTTTATTTATCATCAATGATGATATTAACCTAGCGAAAAAAATCTCTGCCGATGGCGTGCATTTAGGTAAAAACGATGACTCAATCCAGCAAGCACGCGAACAATTAGGGGTAAACGCTGTTATTGGTGTGTCATGCTACAACGATATTAACTTAGCACAAAGCGCACAAAATCAAGGTGCAAACTATGTGGCGTTTGGTGCATTATTCCCATCAGCCACCAAACCTGATGCCCCGCAATGTACGCTAAACATTATCACCCAAGCAAAACAACAGTTAAATATTCCCATTGTTGGCATTGGTGGTATTGACTTTGATAATCAACAACAAGCTTTCAACGCAGGCTGCAATGCAGTGGCCATGATTGCTGCTTTGTGGGATTAGGCTATTTCAATCAACTGACTAACACTAGGGCAATACAAAGCACAACGCACTGGACAGGCATAAATCTCAGACATTGCTTGTTTGTAAAATAGCAATTGCTTTGCGTGTTGTTTTTGTTGGCGTTTAATAAAACTTGCTAACGGTTCATTCTGCGCAGGTTCGGCGATTTTATAATCAATTACCCATAAAACATCATCATCTATAAACAATCTATCTATAACGATTGTACGCCCGTCCAAAAAAAACTCGGCTTCATTTAGTGATAATGCCCTTTGCTTAAAAAGCCAATCAAATTTTTCATCATTTTTAGTGTTATCCAACAGTTTGATAATAAACATCTGCCAACGCTCAATATCTTTAGGTGATGCGCCAATCTCAATCAGGCGATTACGAATATTTTCAATACTCGGTGTGAATAATTCCTGCTCATAATATTGATGCACCAAAGTACCTAAAGCACTCTTAAATAAGCGTTCAAAGTTTTGTTGGTATTCAATAAATTCGCCTTGTTCTGGTGTTTTATTGATTGGTGTTTTCATTTGAGAAAATCGTTCTAATAAAGGCGCTTGGACACCTTCAAGCATATCAGGTGTCTTGTCAATACCTCCAAAAAGGTTTTTATAAAATGGCATTAATAAATGCAAAAAAGCGCCTTTAATACTATTGCCAGATTTATTGACTGCACCTAACAAATGCAAGTTTGACTTAGCACGGGTCATTGCCACATACAACAAGCGCATGGTTTCAAACTTATCTTGTTGTGACTCAATAAACTTTAGATAGATGTAGGTCGCACTTTCATTCATATCAACAGCTGGCTTGATAGGGGCTAATAGCAAAGATTTATTAGAAAACTCACGCAGTTGCATTATCGCATTATCATTACTTTGAGAGCCCTTACCTAGACTAGGAATAATGACACTATCAAATTCCAGTCCCTTTGATTGGTGGATAGTCATTAACTTAACTAATGCCTTGTCACTTGGCGCATATAAGTTTTTCATCGCACTCTCAATGGTTTTTATATTGAGCATTTGTTGCGTTTCACAGTTGTGAATAATTTTTAAAAACTCATTTTTAATTTCTAGTTTGGTATTTGATAATACATCATTGATCAATCCTAACTGATTAAGCGCATAACTCAACAATTCAACAAAATTAAATCGCCCCTGATTGTTAATAACATCTTGCAAACAGTGATGCAAATGTTTGGCTCGTTTTTGCCCATCTTCGCTGAGTTGTGCCAAGATGCTCTCATCACTCAGTTGCTGATAAATAATACAATCATCATTTTCAGACAATACTAACAAATCGTTTAAAACAAGTCCACACCAAGGTGCGCGTAAGACACTTAGCCATGCCAACTTATCGCCTAAATGTAATAGCGCTTTAGTGAGTGAAAATAAATCACGCGTTAATAAATGGTTTTGCAATTTGGTAATCTCAACTGACTCAAAATCGATATTGTCGCCTTTAAGTTGTTGTGCAATATTTTCTAAATGTGAGCGAGCACGCACTAAGATGGCTATCGTGCCGCTCTTATTATTCTGCAAAGAAGTTTGAACAATCTCACTAACTGATTTTGCCTCTAGCAAAGATTGACCATGTGCAAAAGGATGAAAAACAATGGCATTTTTATCCTCTTCATTTGAATTTGATTGCGACCTAGAATACGAAATTGCGCCTTGGTGCACATCATTATTTTCTGGAAATATTTTACTAAAGAGTCTGTTGTTGCCCTCAACAACACTTTTTGAAGAACGAAAATTAGTGCTTAATATTAACGATCTTGGTTGAATATTAGCAATACCTTCTTCCCTTACCTGCAAAAATAAACCCACTTGTGACTCTCTAAACCTATAAATTGATTGCATCGGGTCGCCCACTAAAAATAGCGTTTTGCCATCACCATCTTGCCATTGGTTAATCAATTTTTCAATGGTATTAAATTGCGATGCTGAGGTGTCTTGAAACTCATCAATCAATAAATGCTGAATTTTGTAATCCAAAAACAAAGCAATATCGCTTACGCCTTTTTCTTCATCTAACGCCTGATTGGCATTCAGTGCTACTTCAATAAAATCATGCGCTTGTTCCTGCTCAAAATACACATTCAAATGCGCCACACTCAACTTTAGCACCTTGGCAATTGCTAGTAAAATATTGGACTGCGCTTGAGAGAATTCTACATCCGGCAAAGAGCTCAACTGTTGCAAGGCTGCTTGTAATTCTTGGTTAAACAATGCTGGTGGTAATTTTTCCTCCAAAACCTTGCGCCAAGTGCCCTTTTTGGTTAGACAAAATTCAGCAATTGTGTGCCACGCTTCCAAATTCTCATAACCAGTACACGGCAACAACTTAACCTTATTGTATTCTAAGTTATTACTAACTAACATTAACGCAAAGAAATTCGCGTCAAAATGTGGCTCTGCTAACGCTTGTAAATATTCAAGATGCGCCGCAACAATTTCTTTGGCGTTATTTTGCAATACTTCTTGGTTTAATGCACCTTCTCTATACAAACGCGTTAGCCATTGGTCACGCTTAGACAACATTTGCATGACTAACTTTTGAAAGCTGACAACATTGTTATCCAAATGCAATAACAAATCGGCAATTGCTCTGCCTTGCTGCTTATCATCAATCATCAGCAATACTTGCTCAGTCGCATATCGATAAGCATTATCACGCGCCCAGTTTTCAGCCATAATTTGGCGTGGCACGAGTTGTAATGGCAAAGGATAACGATTGTTAATCAGATTGTACAGCCCATCAATGGTAGATATTTTTAATCGCTTTGGATTTTGTAATAACCCCCATTCTTTCTCATCCGAGCGTTGCATCACTTGCAATGCTAATTCGTAAGTTATTTGCTTGTGTGGCACTTTTGGCTTGGTGTCAAAACTAGACTGTAATGCAGATAAAACACGCTGAGTCATCTCGTCAACCGCCTTATTGGTGAATGTCATTGCCATAATATTCTCAGGCTCATCACAAACTGACAACAACTTTAAATAGCGTTGCGTTAATAACTCTGTTTTGCCTGAGCCCGCTGGGGCTTGAACGATAAAAGACTGGCTAATATCCAGGGCTTGATCTCTTTGTGCTTGGTCATTCACCGTTACTTGATGTTTTGTAAATAGTTTACTAATTCATTGACATTAGTATGCGGGTTATTTTTCGCATTTTGGCACGTGGTTGGTATTTTAGCTTTTAAATCATTAAAGATAATTTCTGATTTTTTGTAATTTGGAAAATATTCTTTAAAATATTTGTCTTTTCTAAGTTCGTCAAAATTAGTAAACGGTCTATCAGTTTTTGTAAAATGAAGTAATAGCCAAAACTCAAAACAAGGCTCTGAAAAAGCATAGTAATACACGCCTTTTGGCTTTTTTATTTGCTCAATTGTGTTTTTAGTCTCTTGATATTTTGTATGTCCATCTTTATCAAAAACACAATAAACTCTATCAAAAGGGTTTCCTTTTCCTATAGAACCCTCATAAAGTTCTTTTGCTTTTCTTAACAAACTGTCTGGTGTTGTCTGCTTAATATCTAATATCTCAATGTTAACGGTACTCAATTTTAAATCTTCAATCAATTTGTTAAAATAATTGATTTCAGTTTCTTTACCCTCACAAACAATCAAAACTCTATCATAAGATTCCCTTGTCGCATTCTTTCTACAGTTATAACCAGATTTTGTTTTGCGTTTTGCCATATCGTTATTTTAAATACGGGACTGCGCCATAACGACCAGAAAGATAGGCGCTTTCTAAATTATCCACACCTTTTCTAACTTTGAAATCAGCAAGTGAAAACAACTCAGTAGCATTGTTTTCTTTTTCACAAAACCACACTTGATCTTTTCTAAATGTATCTTGATTAAGTAGTGATGTCTCATGAGTAACAAAAATAAGTTGCGCACCGTGTTTGTTAATCTCTGGATTGTGAAACATGCTTACTAAATATGCCACCAACTTTGGGTGCAAACTATTATGCAATTCATCCACCACCAAACAGTAGCCCTTTGCCAAAACACGTAACCACGGCCCTGCGAGGCCAAATAGTTTTTGCGTCCCCTCTGACTCCTGCTCTTTAAAATTAAAAGGCACTACATCGCCATCATCAGACACATGTTGAGATTCCACTTTAAAGAACTTAATTTTTGATAAATCTTCACCTTTTTTTACTAAAATATCCTTCATTTCATCAGGAATTTTTGATTCCTCTGCTGTTTCCTTAGATACAACAAAATTTTCAATACCAACATCAAATGCTTGCATAAGATCTAAAATTTCTTGTGCACTTTCCTTGCTCACATTTGCTTGATAACAAGTAAAGTCAAAATCGCCTGCCTCAAACATCCCTGTTAACTTTTGAACAGCAGAAAAAACAACCTGTAACGATTCACTATTGAATTGCACAGCTGTTGATAAAAACAATGAATTGTCTTTGGTGTTCTCTTGCCAAGTTTTCTTTTTACCTTTGAGGGCGCTCATTGTCCCCCATTGGCTTGTTGACTGTCGATCAATCAGATTTTGCGGACTACCCTTGGGATATTGATACAACCATTCATCAATAATCTTATCCTCAGTAGCTGAAAATCCATACACATAACGAACCCCATTATCAATCAAATCTAGTTCAAACTCTGTGGGTTGGTTTTTAGATTCTTTAGCGAGTAAGAAAGGCTCGATGTTTTTAACGCCTGTATTGGGCTGGTAACCAAAAGAGCCTCTAATAATGTTTAACATAGACCATAAAGCTAACACTAAATTAGACTTACCACTGGCATTTGCCCCATAAATAACGGCGCTATTTAACACATCCAGTGTTTTGCCTGTAGACAAGGTAATTGTGGTGAAATTATTTGTTAATTCATTTTTTTTGGTTTTTAACAAACGCAGCGTTTGTTTGTCTTTAATTGAACGAAAGTTAGTGACACTAAATTCAAGCAACATAATCAATAAAAAGTATAATAAAACTAATATTTTGACAGTTTTTGTCAAAAAGTCAAATTTATTTAGATAAATTTTCTAATTGTGTTAGCCAATCATTAAAGCCCTGACATTTACTCTTAATTTTTGTTAATCCTATTTGTTTTAGAATTAAGGGCGCATGCTGAACTTTCCCGTACTGTGGTACATGCTTTTTAATGCGCCTAGATGGCGCGGTTTCTTTAGAATTGTTAATGGTTTCTATATCGTCAAACTCACTTAAAACAGCGTCAATCCAATCTTTATATGTACCTAACCCCGCTGCCATTTTTTCATTATCGCTAAACAATAACGCTTCAAATTCATACATTTGAATGTAGGGAATAATTTTATTTCGTTGATCTTTTTTAATGCTTTGTTTGATTTTTTCCTCTAAAGTTTGTTTGGTTTCATTATCACTTACCCTCTTAAAGCCATAAAAATCATATAGGGTTGGTAGAATCGTAATTGTGTATTAAGTTATTTAACTTTTGACTGATCCTATCAATACTAATATTGCTCTTCATGTTTTGTGTGTCCACAAAAACACGATGCTCTGCCAAATGCGGAACAATCACCTCATTTGTAAATTTATATTCCGAATGCCCTTCTACTGAAATTAACAGTCTTACCATTTCGGCTCACCACCCAGCAAACCCTCACTCCAAGCCCCCCACTTGATAAGTGTCAATCCAATCTCCCAAAACTTTTTTATCCAGTCTTTTAAATTCTGATTTGCCATTATCATAATTCACCACAATAAAGTCATCGGGCTCAAAATAATTAGCAAGTTCAACCGATTGGGTGGAAATAATCACTTGCGAACCATCGTTTGCGTTTGCTACTGCCTGAATAATTTCTGACAAGACAGCAAGTGCTGTTGGATGCAAGCCGATTTCTGGTTCATCCAGCACAATGGTTGCAGGGCGCAGGTCTTTGGGTTGTAAAAATAGCGTTGCCATGCAAATAAAACGCGCTGTACCATCAGACAAAGTTTGTGCCGAGAACCCAGATCCTTCTAAATCATTTTTATGATGCCATCTTAAAATAACCTCGTTTTCATCTTTTTTTAAATCAAAATCATGGAAATAAGGAGCAACTGTTTGCACCGCTTGGACAATTTTTTGATAATCACCCTGAAAGTCTTTTTTCAATTTCAATAAAAACGGTGCAAGATTACCCGCATCACTCCACAAAAAACCATTGGCATTAATCTCTTGAAATGATTTAAATTTTGCAGTATCAGAGGTATCATGAAAATGATACAACTTGCATTGCCTTAAATATGTTCTGGAATAATCAACAATTGGCTCTTTGTTATTTTTAATATCGCTTTCTAAAGCGTTTGAAGTTATTGGACGATAAGGTCTTTCAACTTTATCACCATAAAAATACCTTTCATCATATTGAATCAACAGACTGTCATTATCCTTATCCTTAATTAGTCGCCCCTTAAAAACCCACCCCAACCAAACCAAAACCACCCATTTTTCCAACCATCCAAATCAACAAAACTGCTTTTTATCCAACACCACAAAAAACCTTAGGTATTTTACAAAAAATAAGCCCAGTTTTTGCCAAAACAAAAAAATAGTGGCTATCACCAGCCATTTTCTCAAATTCCAAGCACAGGCAGCCATTAAAACATTAATGGCTCTTGTTAAAAACAAGT
>NZ_CDSC02000193.1 GCF_001298715.1 Bathymodiolus azoricus thioautotrophic gill symbiont | reverse complement strand
TCATTTTTTGGTTTTTTTTCACAATTTACGGAGTATATAATGAAAAAATTAATAGTCGCTGCAGTAGCAACAACAATGGCATCAACATCAATGGCTGATATTTCAATCAAGGGTGATGCGTATATTCAATATGCTGATATTGGCACTAATGTCAGTGGTAGTAATACTGAAAATCGCAAGCGTGTTAACTTAAATGTAATTGGTAAATCTGGTGTAACTACAGTGGTTGTTAGTTTTAGAACTGACGATAACACTCCAGCTCGTTCTGGCGCTTCTAATTTACATCAATTCTATATTACTACTAAAGTGGGTCCTGTTAATGTTAAAGCGGGTGATTTCTATGACACAATTGGTTTGGGTGCATGGAGTAAGAGTGCTGGTAAAACAGACGCTCTATCTTTATCAACTAAAGTTGGCCCTGTTACCTTAGGCGTGTATACAACGGATGTAGGTGGCGGTACTGCTGCTGCTTCTGGTGCAACAAATGTTAGTATTGCTGCTAAAGTTGCTGGTGCAAAAGTTAAGCTAATCAATGATCCTAGGGCTAAATGGACAGATCTTTCTGCTTCAGGTACCTTTGCTGGTATTTCAGTTGCTGCTGAACATTTTAAGAGAAAATCAGTAAATGGACACCCTGAAGAAAAAATAACTTTACTTCATGTTGGCGGTAAAGCAGGCGCTATTAAATGGGATATTGCTCAGTATAAGAACAAAGATGTTGTTAACACACATAGCAATTCTAAGTTTACACTATTAGGTTCTATGTTAATCGGTCATCGTGCTCGTGGTCGTACAGCAACAGCAGTAGCGGATGTTGAAGACTTCTCTAAAATCTTAGGTGTTTCAGTAAGTACTAAGGTTGCAGGCTCTAAAATTAAGGCTATCTACACTAAGAATACATATAGTGCAGCTGATAAGGTGACAGGCGCTGAATTAATCTTTACTCATGCTGTATCTGGCGGTAAGTTAACAGCTAACTTGGCTAAGTTTAGTGGATCTGAGTTTGATATCATGAACGGAACTAATAAAGGTATTAGGTTTGATATTAAGTTCTAATTCTAGTTAGAAAGTCTGATTTAGTGTCTTAGGATGGATGCTAAATTAACATCTTAAAAACCCCCAGTTTTATCTGAGACTGGGGTTTTTTTTCGTCTCTTATGAGGAAGACCTTGCCTTCCTCATAAAGAATATAATTGTCAGGTTTCACCACGTTGTTCCCTTCCTTCAAAAACCATACTTCGGAACATATCAGGCTCTCTGATAAACAAATCAGGTTTCAAATTATACCAATATTTCAAAGCCTCATAAGGCGTCCTTACCTTGATTTCTTTTCTAAGTCCGCTATGTCTACGATTAAAATTATGGGAATAACTTATATTAATACCAAAACCACAACAAATACAA
>NZ_CDSC02000015.1 GCF_001298715.1 Bathymodiolus azoricus thioautotrophic gill symbiont | reverse complement strand
CTTTTGCTCAGAAATTTGAGTTGAAATGATCTTTGGGTGGCCCACTTTCAAAATTATGTGTAACACACCCATTTTCTATCAACTTTAGATGTCAAATTGATAACCAGGTGAGCGATTACAGGCTCCTGGGAGCCTCTAGTTTACAGAAGTTTTAGCTTTAAGGGACAATACAGACAAGTATTAAATAAAATTATACTTGTTTTTCTTTAACAATATTTTGTCGCAATGTATTAAATATGTTTGAAAAACCAAATTTAGTTTGATTTTATGTTCTAGATTAAAACGAATGATCTCATCCTATGTAGGAGAAAATGCAGAATTTGAACGGCAGTATCTATCTGGTGAATTAGAAGTGGAGTTAACTCCTCAGGTATTTAATGTTATAAGTTACGGACAATAAATGTTTAGTGGCACATCCTTCAACTTCACCATGTGTGGGAATAGAGTTGACCTTTAGTGATTTTGTAGGTAGATATGAATCCAACTATTATGTGATCACAGGCTGATTCACAGCCACTATTATGGGGTACCTAAATAATTTGATTAATTTTATACCCAAGTTAATTTTCTCAAGTATATAACAAGAAGAGAAACTTAAAAATGATTTCTTCTACAGTGTCAGTTTGTATAATAATGTGTACAATTATGTACTACTTTCTTCACTCATGAACAAGACTATTGAGGAAGAAAATTGATCACTGACTTTGATTGGTGAGCATTGTACTTTATCAGCCAATGCATTTGTTGTAAAACGACTATTTTATATAGTTTTCATTAGTATTACAATATATAATTTTGAGGACAAAAATGATAGATTTATTTTAAATAGATATTTTTTTCCAATGCAGGGTACACTTGCAGAGAGAATTCGTGCTGGTGGTGCAGGTGTTCCTGCATTCTTCACACCAACTGGTTATGGAACTTTGATTCAGAAAGGTGGAGCTCCAATTAAATACAATCCAGACAAATCTATTGGTATTGCTAGTCAACCAAGGGAGGTAAGTCATGTCACTTCTGTTGGTACAAGGGAAATTTCATTACCTAAAGTGGTTTGTGTCCAAGGTATTTGTAATGACTAAGATATTTTCAGATGATATTTGTCAATAGCTGTACAGAAAGATCTGATTATACCCATTATACTGATAAGGTTTTGTTGATGCATATTATAGTTGGGCAGAAAAAAATACATAACTTTTTTAGCCAGAGATTTTATGGCCTGCATATGATAGTAAAGGGGTATATATAGTTTTCAGTTTGTTCATTGGTTTGTTTGTTCGTCTGTCCTGCTTCACTTTGTGAATGAAACTCCTCTGAGTACATTGGTCCGATAGCTTTCAAATATGATAAGATGATTGGTCATGGTGTGTAGTTGATCAAATTATCCCGTCATTTTCATTCAACGATTTTTGTAGGAGTTATGGGACTTTAACATTTTCATGCAATTTTAATATATTTATACTTTGTGAACACAACTCCCCTGAGGTTGTTGGTCTGATAGCAATCATATATGATTCGATGATGCGTCATGATGTGCAGTCGACCATATTATTTAGTGGGGCATTTGATTTGATGATTTTTGGAGTTATTGGACTTTTTCTACATGTGAACACAACTCCTCTTAGATTTTTGGTCCAAAGTATTTTCAACGTAGACTTTGTGAATGCAACTCGTCTGAGATTGTTGGTCCGATAGCTTTCAGATTTGATCAAGTGATTGGTCATGATGTATAGTTGATCATATTATCCAGCCATTTTGAATCGAAAATTTTGTAGTAGTCATGAGACTTTTAACCTTTTCATGCATTTTCAATATAGTTATACCTGTGAATGGAACCCCTTTGAGTCATTGGTTTGATAGCTTTCATATATGCTACAATGATTGATCATGATATGTAGTCAACCATATTATTTGGCATAGTGTCCTTTGGACACAGTAAATTTTTGTCAAAAATTTAGTGCAATTACGATATAGTTTTGGGGCTGAATAATCGTTTCTTATAGACATTGTAATGGTGTGAATAAACTGTTTACTAAAAGACAATTATACTATTAAAACGGATCCATTTAAAATATGTGGGGGCAGGGCATTCTTTCATGATAAAATTGTCTTGTTTTCATTAGATTATTTCCTTGTCCTGCAGTTCTGAAATCTGCAGGACCCACTGATTTTTTGCAGGACATTTTTTTTTTCAGTGAACAAGCTCTAACAGATAGTTTTAACTATAAAGATTTATTAAAATTCTCTTTTAAATTACCACTATATGGTTTACAATGGGCAGTGCATAGTGTGCAAGTCTTCTTGAACCTTTTTGTTTTGTCGTAACTTAGCCATGAAACATCCATGACACAATTTGCCATTAAATGACTGAACAGGCCTTTTCTCTTTTTCATTTTCTTTCCTTTTTTCTGAATCATGATCTGGTACAGTTCATTGGGCTATTAAATTTCCAGATAAGTTCCTTGGCTTAAGCTTATAAAATAAACAACAGTATACCAAAGTTGAATATCATTGGACTAATACTTATGTTTTTTAGAATGTGCTATGCGATTTTTTAAACATTGGTCACAAATGTCTTATGACCATCTAGTTGAAACTATATCAACGTAAAAGAATATTTTAAGACCAGAATTTCATTAGTTATATTAACAAGAATT
>NZ_CDSC02000444.1 GCF_001298715.1 Bathymodiolus azoricus thioautotrophic gill symbiont | reverse complement strand
TTGATAATGTATTTTTTGTATTTTTTGCTTCGTTGTCCGTATTGGGCAGTCCATGGGCTGTGCCGAATTTGTAAAACTTCCCTGCAATTGAGGTTAAATCTGCAAACATGGCAGCACCAACTGCATGAGCCACAGTTGAGTCGCTCAGTGCGTCTAGCCCAACATAAACCACTGCTTTTTGACGCATAATTTGTGTCCAATCTATGATTGGTCGATTGTCTTTATGGTTGTCATCGTCATCTACTGGTGACAACAGTTCAGATATATCGCCTGAGGTTAATTTATCTAGCAATGGTCGTAATGAAGCAACGAGTTTAGAATAATAAGCATTGTCATAACGAAACACTGCCAAAATACCTTCAAGTTCAGGGTCATCAATATTGTATTCTTTTTGCCATAGGCTAATAAGAAAACACGCTTTATTTTTTCCACCTGGTGGGTTTTTTGGATTGCCATCTTTGTCAGTTAAAAACTTATTTGCCAACATAGACAAAGTGTCTTCAATATCTGGATGCTCAACAAGCAGTACTTTTTCTTTATACTGTTTAATGAGTGGGTCAATATCATTAATATATCTGCGTATTTTTACAAAATCAGGCTTATCGCCTGCTTTAACTAAAGCCTTTGCAACAATATTAACAAAACCCCAAGCAAAATCTTTAAAAGTTGAAGCATTGCCCTCAGATGGCAACTGGTCGCTAATTCTACTAGCGACCTCGGTGATTTTAGTAAACGAACCAATGGCATTGTATCGACAAGATATATCAGGAAACCCTAAATGGAAAATATACACAGGTCTATCTATTAGCTTTGCTTCTACATAAGTTTTTAACATTAAATCAGCATCGCCTTTTGGATCAAACACAATAACAGTATCGCCACGACGAATATCTTGAGTGATGAATATCTCAGCAAGCCTTGTTTTGCCTACTCGAGTTGTTCCTAAGACTAACTTATGTCCCACTCTCTCACCGAGAGACTCGTAAATATCTCTTTCCCCTTCTAACATGCCAACTGCGTGTAATACTGGATTACCTCCCACAGGAGGCAAAGGTTTATAAGGATTAATAAAATTGTTATTATGAAACAATTTATATAAAAATGGCGATGTTTTTTCTGTTCTACGGATAGCTCTAAACATTATCGATGGCGTTAAATACTCTTTGTTTTTAGCATGTTTAGTGTCTTCAACACGTTGTGTGTGTGATTGACCCCATTCAAAACCTCTGCCTAAAAAT
>NZ_CDSC02000313.1 GCF_001298715.1 Bathymodiolus azoricus thioautotrophic gill symbiont | reverse complement strand
GAAGGTGATACAAAAGAAGCTTTAAATAGAATTCAGGAGCAATTCCGTAAGCTTTTACTAGAAATCAACCCTCAATTAACCCTACCTTTTTAATTAAGAGCTTTATGCAAGATAAAACCGCCAAGGGTATTGCCCACGTACTCATAGAATCCCTCCCTTATATTCAAAAATTCAAAGGCAAAACCGTCATCATTAAATATGGCGGTAATGCCATGATTGATGAAAATCTAAAAACCTGTTTTGCGCGCGATATCGTGTTGATGAAATTAGTAGGCATTAACCCTGTCGTGGTCCATGGTGGTGGCCCGCAAATTGGTCATTTACTTGAACGCTTAAATATTCAAACCGAATTTATTAATGGTATGCGTGTCACTGACTCCGAAACCATGGACGTAGTTGAAATGGTACTCGGAGGTCAAGTTAACAAAGACATTGTGAACCTAATTAATATGGCAGGCGGTAAAGCAGTTGGCTTAACCGGTAAAGATGGTGATTTCATTCGTGCGCGAAAAATAGAAATGACGCGTATTAATGCTGAAACTCAAGCCTCTGAAATTATCGATATTGGCCATGTGGGTGAAGTCAGCAGTATTGATCCCGCAGTTGTAGAGATGCTCAGCCGAAGTAATTTCATTCCTGTTATTGCACCTATTGGTGTCGGTGAAGATGGCCATTCATACAATATTAATGCAGACTTAGTCGCTGGAAAAGTTGCGGAAGTATTAAAAGCTGAAAAGCTTATTTTATTAACTAATATACCGGGTATCTTAGATAAGCAAGGTAATCTACTCACCGGGCTAACCGCTAAAGATATTGATAATTTAATAACTGATGGCACAATATCTGGCGGCATGATTCCCAAAACATGCTGTGGTACTAATGCGCTAAAAGGTGGCGTTAAGAACGTACATATTATTGATGGCCGTGTCGAACATGCGGTATTACTTGAGTTATTTACCGATCAAGGGGTAGGTACCTTATTGATTAGTTAATTTTGCAATTACAGTTTTGGCCTATTACTAAAATCCAAAGATTCATTAAATAACAGAAACTTAATACATCAGCTTTTCTGGTGTATTTCGTGACTTTACCCTATACTCACTAAAACAATCAGTTATTAACCAAGGTAATAACTAAAAATAATAATTATAACGACAAGGGGAGTGACATCATGTCAGAGGTTTTTTTTATTTTAACAGTCATCTATGTTGCCTACGTGGTTTACGCTGTTGTTGATGATAAAGACAATGCAGCACCAAGCAAAAAAGCTGCTAACCCAGGAGCCGTTGCCTTTAAACAGCCTCCAGCAGCACAAAAATCACCGGTAACTGAAGATAAAGCTAAGTCAACACTGGCAGAAAATTCGACTGAAATAAATGTAGAGCCACCAGCCGAAGTGACTCAGACTAAGATTAACAAACTAGCTGCGCCAAAAATTGAGCTACGCACTGTGGTTATGAAAAACCCAAAAACAGGTGAAGAGGCAAAAGTTGCAACTAATTATAGAATGGTCAAACGTTGGGTAAAAGAGGCACTGGTGACAGAAGGCTTATTAGACAAGATATACAAGAATACAGAGCTAGATGATGCCGCTAAAATAACCATCGCTAAAGCACTGTCCATTATTAAAGCAATGGATAA
>NZ_CDSC02000106.1 GCF_001298715.1 Bathymodiolus azoricus thioautotrophic gill symbiont | reverse complement strand
CATCAGAAATAAATATGTTTGAACCTATTCTATTAGCTCAACCCAAATAGATGACAAAAATAGCACACTTCCTTGCTGTTCTTATTTATGCAAAGGAAGACCTTTGCATTAAACCAAAAAAAACCACCACTCAAACTAAAAATAACTCAAATTTATCATCAATTTATGGTAAAAAAAATTTTTATAAAAACATGCGCATTACAACCACTCAAGAACAAACCTTTGCTGGTAGTTTCATCAGTATATCAAATACTCAATTGTACCATTTATAAAAAATAAACCAATCTAAATAAAGTATCTTAATCCAAAAATAGAAATTAAAAAAACGCACAAAGCCCAGTTGGTATAATGGTTTCAACCAAAAAACCGCTTCACCCATTGGGTGAAAACACAAAAGACAATCATATCCCCTTTATGCACAACCAAACCTTACTGCGTTGATGAACATTTTAAACTACAAACTGCCTTCTACTAACGAACTTTTAACCACTCGTATTGAGCTACTTGCTACTACACATACCATTAACACATTGAGTTTGCCTAATACCATTGACCAACACTTCCCAGTCCTTGGTAGCAATTGTGCACTCAAAGCCTCCACTTTTATCAATACCTTGATATTAAGCCAACACGAAGGTGGGCAGTGCTTGGATGATACTTACCCACACTGCCAAAGACAACTAAGGAATCAAAGCCCTACAAAAGGTCAATAAAATTGTGCTTAAAGCCACGCTTAATCATTGCAAAAACATCACCCTTGATATTGATGCCAGTGAAGTCATTGCCAACAAAGCGAACACTCAATGGACTTATTAAACCCAAATCCAAAAATAGAACCACCCAACCCAAAAATACCAATCAAAATCCTAAAAAACTACCCCATTCAAGTCTTGCATCCATAAAAGTACAGACAATACCCTCAATTTGATAAGATCAGCACAAATTATTCGATATTTTGGATCGTTTAGGTTTTTCAGGTGTGCTTAAGCCTCCTTTGTTTAGGCAGGGCTTGTTTTGTTGTTCGTTTAAATCAAGATAGCAACGGCTTAAACGCTTTGATGTTGTTTAGCACCTGAG
>NZ_CDSC02000508.1 GCF_001298715.1 Bathymodiolus azoricus thioautotrophic gill symbiont | reverse complement strand
AATGGCTAATAAATCAGCTTTATAGGTAACCTTTGCTAAAGTAATACTTACTTTGCTATCAGCACCAGCATTGTTGTTAACTAATCCGATGCGAGCACCATCATGGTCAATAGTCAGTTTGGTGCCAGAGTCAACAGCAGTCACTGTTATAAAGTCACTCAGATTAGAGGTGTTATACCCTATCAATAAGTCACGAAGGTCAATGATGTCTGCATTAGCGTTTGTACTTGTGTTTCCTACAGTAAAGTCATCAATAAAGTCATTACCTGCATTTTCATATTTATAAACAAAAATATCGTTACCCCCATTTCCTATTAAAGTGTCGTCTCCTTCTCCACCTATTAATATATCATCTGTGGTACTGCCATCTAACATATCGTTATCACCTAATCCATGTAGTGTGGTTCTTGCGCCATCTACGGTGAGAAAGTCTTGACCATCGGTACCCTGTTGAGTCTTACTATCATCAAACTTGCCATGAATAGTCCAGTGATAGGTGTCTATTAAATATTGTCTAGCAGTGGCATCAGTGTAGTTTGCGATACCCCAAGTAACATTACTCTGAATAGCGCTCTCACCAGCGGCAGTGTCAAGCTTTGCCCAGCCACGTAAGGTACCATCCATATTTGCGGTAGTCATTACACTGTCATTAAACATATCTATTGCACGTGTTAAACTCGAAATATCCCAGTTGCTAAGGTTTTGGTTAAAGGCACTTGATTTTCTAAACATTGACATCATATTTGTTACTTTACTAACATCCCAATCACCAATATCTTGGTTAAAGGCAGCTGAAACGGCAAACATTCCATGCATATTCGTTACCTTGCTAACATCCCAATCACCAATATCTCGGTTAAAGGCGGTTACTCTATGAAACATTCCAGCCATATTAATCATATTGCCAACATCCCAATTGCCAATGTCTTGGTTAAAGACGGCTTTGTAAGTAAACATATCAGACATATCGGTTATATTGCTAACATCCCAACTGCTAATATCTTGGTTGAAGGTGACTATATTAAAAAATGCTCGACTTGCATTGCTTACATGAGTTACATCCCAGTGGGTTAAATCAACATCAGAATTTGTATTATTAATATTAACTTGACTTGTTAAATTGTTAATTTGAGTCATGTTTTTAGTGATGACAACATTAGCGTTACCAGCAACATCTGTAAAGGTATTTGCTACAACTGTAATGGCAACATTAGAATGCTTTCCCCCTAAGCTTGGGGTTACCATAATGGTGTATTGCGTCTCACTTACTTTAGTCAATGAACCTGAATTAATGGTGCCATTGACAATGTTAATATCATCTATGCTAAATGTTCCGTCTTTAATAGCTTTACTAAAATTAAATATGATTGTGTTGGCTGTAGCATCTGTGCCACCACTGCCTGCAATTGTTAGGGTTGGACTGCTAGCCTCAAGTACTAAGTTGCCATTAGCAATCAAACCAGTCAACAAATCGACTCTATAGGCAATATTTTTTAAAGTAATGTTTACTAGGCCATTAAGTGATCCAGTGCCATCATGGTCAATAGTCAGTTTCGTGTTGGCACCCTCAGCAACAACTGTTATAAAATCACTTAAATTAGAAGTAGGGGTATATCCTGTCAATAAGTCGCTCAGGTTAATGGTATCTGCGTTGGCATTTATGCTTGTATTTCCTAGCGTAAAATCGGTAATAAAATCGTTGCCTGCGTTTTTAAAACCATAATCAAAGATATCTCTACCATTTGCACCTGTTAGGGTGTCATTGCCTACACCACCAACTAAAATGTCATCTGTAGTGCCACCGGTCAGCGTGTCGTTACCGGCTAAGCCGTGTAGTGTGGTTTTTGCGCTGGTTGTGGTAAGTATATTAGCAGCATTATCACCCTTTATCGTCTTTCTACCATCAAAACTGCCACCATGAATAGTCCAGTTATAGGTGCCTATTAAATATTGTCTGGCAGTGGCATCGGTGTAGTTTTCAATACCCCAAGCAACATCGATCTGGATAGCACTCTCGCCAGCAGCAGTATCGAGTTTTGCCCAACCGCGCAAGGTATCATCCATATTGTTTAAAGTCATTGAAGTGTTATGAAACATATCTATTGCACCTGTTAAACTCGAAATATCCCAATTGCCAATGTCTTGGTTAAAGGCTGTGGCAGCCAAAAACATCGATTCCATAGTAGTCACATTGCTAACATCCCAATTGCCAATGTCTTGGTTAAAGGCGTCTGCGCTAGAAAGCATATAAGACATATCAGTCACTTTGCCAACATCCCAACTGCCAATGTCTTGGTTAAAGGCGGTTGTACTATGAAACATATAAGTCATATTGGTTACCTTGCTAACATCCCAGCCACCAATGTTTTGGTTAAAGACCTTTGCGCTAAGAAACATATGACTCATATTAGTCACCTTACTAACATCCCAATTATCAATATTTTGATTAAAGGTAGTTGCATCAAAAAATGCTCGGCTTGCATCGCTTACATGAGACATATCCCAATTGGTTAAATCAGCATCAGAGCCGTTACCATCAATATCAACCCATTTTTTTAAATCGATAACATTGGTTGTGTTTGTGATGATGGTAGTATTGGTATTATTTGCAACATCTGTAAAGGCATTGTCTGCAACCGTAATGGCAACATTAGAATGCTTTCCCCCTAAGTCTGGGGTT
>NZ_CDSC02000318.1 GCF_001298715.1 Bathymodiolus azoricus thioautotrophic gill symbiont | reverse complement strand
GGGTTCAGAGGAGAAGATTAAATGTAGAAAGTTAACGGACGACGGACGCCAAGTGATGGCAAAAGCTCACATTGTCTTTGGCAAGGTGAGCTAAAAATATATATACTAAACTTTGAATGCATAGAAATGTAAATTTGAAAAGACTGCTACAAACAATATACCAAGTCATACACAGTTATGTCCCTTGGCAGTTGAAACCTTGTCAAGAAGTGAGAATCAAAATATAATTCAAGATTTTTTCTTCATTTAATAAATTTATTATGCAGTTAATTTTTAAATATATAAACAAATACAATAAATTCAAATAATTAAATTTGAATTCAATAACTATTTCTATGTAAATATATTATGCATTTTGTGCAAGTTCCAAAACTCGGAACAATGTAGGAATGAAAAGCATAAAAATACACATTTTAATCGATATACAAAATGTATATATACATAATTATATCAAAACCCAAAACCACGAAAATTCTGTCAAAACCTACAACTAACATGAAAAATTTGGTCAATCATTTTCCATGTAATCTAAACTAAGACTCTGATATCATCTAAATTCATGTCTTAGATAATTATCTTCACAAACACATTAAAGACAGCTATATTTCCACTTTAAAGAAGTCGGTGATGACATAATTTAGAACATTATGTCATAAGAATCACACAATTTTAACTAAAATTTGTGTTAGAAAAATAATTTTCTGCATTCATGACCAGATTTTTCTTCTTTTTTTCCCCATGCTCCTCTGTCATTCTTTGTTAGGATATGCCAGACATTCTTGTTACAATCTGTCATATCAGTGACTTGGTAATTTTGAAGTATACATATTATGCATATCCTTCAGCAGTTACATTCAAACATGTTCATATTTTATAGATTCATAATCAACAATTAGAAAACAATTGACAAAAATTTCTGCTAGCTCATGTAGGTCTTAAAACAAAAACCAAACATTTATTTTACAAATAACACATTTCTCTCTCTATATATATATATATATATAATACAAAAATCAAAAGCAAAAATCATATA
>NZ_CDSC02000027.1 GCF_001298715.1 Bathymodiolus azoricus thioautotrophic gill symbiont | reverse complement strand
ACAATGGAGAGGGAATTTGGTAACGCAGCACAAGCAGTACCTGAAGATCTTTCAGATTTACAGGATTATCAATCTAGATCTCGAACACCAAAAGTTATCCAACGATTTGCATCCCTATTCCGTCGAAAATAATAAACAATATTAAGCCTACCATTAAACCCGCGCCCACAAGACACAAACAACCCAACCCACCTCTTACACCAAACACTAGATTTTATTCAAAGTTTTGTCTCAAGCTTCTAGAAATAGATGGCTCTAACAGAATGTTACTGCAAAGTAGACATCCAACTTTTAGAAAAAAACTGATTACTAATAACCAAAGCAATATTTTTAGCACTTGCCTCAGTTAATTCTTCCAACAAAGTTTTTTCTTCTTCATACAAAATTCTAGTCTTAACCCCAACCAACTCTGTTGCCACAAAATTGGCATCGCCAATCCCATCAATCAAACCCAAATCATGTGCATCTTGCCCAAGCCAAACCAATCCAGTAAACAAATCTTTATTATCTTTAAGCCTGTCACCCCTACCCTCTTTAACGGCGTTAATAAAGTTTTGGTGAGATTTGTCCAAAATTTGAACTTGAATATGATTGATTGTCGCCTTATCTTCAGGCAAGAACATATCCCCCAATCCCTTATTTTTACCTGCTGTATATAGTCTGCGCTCAATGCCGATTTTTTTCATTGCATCAACCACACCAAAACTAGACATCACCACGCCAATACTACCGATAATTGATGATTCGTCAGCATAAATCTCATCAGCAGCAGCAGCAATATAATAACAGCCCGATGCGCAAACATCCTCAACCACAACATAGAGTTTTTTATTAAATTTCGCTTTTAAACGATTAATCGCTTTATAAATCCTACTAGATTGCACCGGCGATCCACCTGGTGAATTGAGTCGTAAGATCACCGCTTTGGCGTTTTCCGCCTCAAAAACCTCTTGCAACAATTCAATAGCATCATCTGCATTAATACTACCTGCACTTTGAATAACACCACTTAATAGCACCTCTGCCACAAAAGGTGATTCTTTTTCCATGGCATCTTGCAAAATACCGCTTTCACGCAAACTAACATAAGACACACTAACAATATAGCCAAAAAACAACAAACTCAACAGGATTCGCCAGCGTCGTTTTGACTTATTTTGTCGCACAAACTCATGCGCAATATCAGCTAATTGCTCCTCACTACTACGCTTGACATTGTCATTGTCATTCTTGCTTTTAAAGAAACCAAACAATCCACTCATTATCATTTTCCTAACAAAAAAATATTTATTTTACTTGCTCTTGCAAACAATAAAGCAACAAAACGAATTAGGCTTTGTGTAAAAAGCCTAAATTCTACCGATAAAAAGCAATATAAAGTTAAAAGTTGTTACTAGTATACAGAGGTTTTTGGGTAGCCAACTATAAGGCTTTAAAGCAACAAAGATCACTTAATTAATATTGGAAAACTTGACTCAAAAATATTCTTTTATAGATAAAACATTTGCAATATTTTTTG
>NZ_CDSC02000040.1 GCF_001298715.1 Bathymodiolus azoricus thioautotrophic gill symbiont | reverse complement strand
ATATAAGGGTTTCTGATAGAAAATAAAATCTGATAGCCACGAAACGTGGAAATGTGCTGACCCAGAGTTGGAGAAGCAAATCCGCTGTTTTCCGTATGTATAGCGCTCTGACGTCACACAGCTACAGCAAATCCATAAAAGCCGTTAAGACGGCAGAGGAATCTCGAACTAGGAGTCTCACTGCCACATTCCCGTTCAGTTTTTCTATGTTACCAGAGTCAAACTACAGTGTGTGAGTTTCATATTTCCGCATTAATATGCAAAGCAAAATCAGATGTATGTTGTATATTGTTGTGACAAAATAACAATTGCATTAAACAAATGCTGGGCACTAAGTATAAGAAGATATGCTAAAAAAGGACAATCGGAATCATGTAATAAAATGATAAAACAAAATAAAATGCGGGTCTCATTAGTCTGCAGAAATATAAAAATCGCCAAGTCCTCTGTGGTGCATTTCAGAGTGGCAAAATTGTGTAATAAGAGAGTAAAACCAAAGATTTATGCAACACATTTTGATTTCTTGCTTAATCAGATAATGATTTTCACAAGATCCTAGACTCAATTTTTTTATTTCTGCGAAAATTTTACGGACATATTATCTGCTGTTGTCTTGTCTGTAGATGGAATGGTTTCTACGCGATAACTTAAGTTCTAGTTGATGGACCCTTCTCTGAATTTCGAACGCAATGATCCTTGACACTGAATAAAGGTTGAAATTGATTTGGGGTATTGTAACCATACCTGTTTCCAAACAAGATGTCCTTCGGTGCAAAAATGGGGTTACTGTTATTTGTACATGGAGAGTTTTATTATTCATCTGATTTTTCAACTTTTTTGTAATGAATTCCTTAGCAAAATCCCTTCAGAAAAATACATAGAGTTATAGTAAAAAAGCTTGTATTAGCAGCAGAAATTTACCCTGAAAGGGATTTTGGGGTATGGGATGGGGACTATACACTACGATAGGTTCTGAGAAACTTTTCCAATGTGACGGTACAGATATTTACTATGTAACTATTACTGTAACAATGAAGAAACTAATTGATGTGTCTAAATATGTGTGTTTCAGACAGTATATGAGAGGAGCTCGATGTATGACAGAAATTAAACTTAAAGATAAAGTAGCCATAATTACTGGTGGATCAAAGGGAATTGGAAAATGGACGGCAATTGATATGGCTAAAAGAGGTGGGCAAACAGTACAGTACATTATTTTTTCAATTTACAATAGCACAAAGCACTAATGACTTTAACAAAAAATACAAAGAAAAGATTATTTATTTAATATCATTATTATTCCTACACTTGTAATATGTGGGTACTATAGTCATCTTAATTTGGAGCCCTTTTGACTGATACTAAAATTAGGTAATATTTTATTATTATATTACCCAATGCTTGCATGATTTTATTTCCAGGTGCTAGAATATATATTTGTGGCAAAAGTAAAGAAGAGGGAGATTCTTGTGTGGAAAAAATGAGAAAAAGTACAAAGAATGAAAATATTTTTTTCATTCCATGTGATTTGAGATCTTTTAAATCTGTGAGAGAATTTGTTGAGGCATTTAAAAAAAGTAAGTAAACTTTTAGATTTTCTTGTATGATGCTGTTGTAAAGCTCTTAGTCTTATTATACATTCATATGCCCTTCTTTCATTATAGGTATAATGTAGTTGATTTTGGTGAATTTTTTATACCCCCGCTCCCCGAAGGGGGAGGGGGGTATACTGTTTTACCTCTGTCCGTCTGTCTGTCCTTCCTTCCGTCCAAGATATTTGTCGTCGCATTTTTCTCAGTAACTGTTGATGGCAGAAATCTGATA
>NZ_CDSC02000319.1 GCF_001298715.1 Bathymodiolus azoricus thioautotrophic gill symbiont | reverse complement strand
CTTTTGTGTTTTCACCCAATGGGTGAAGACGGTTTTTTGGTTGAAATCATTATACCAGTTGGGGTTTGTGTGTTTTTTTGATTTCTATTTTTGGATTAGGGTAATTACATTAAATAACCCAGTAGAAAGGTACCTATCTCCTCGGTCGCAAGCGATAGTCACAATCACAGCATTATCCACTTGCTTAGATAGCTCAATAGCAGCAGACACAGCACCACCAGACGATACACCAGCAAAAATACCTTCTTGCGTGGCTAAATCACGGGTGGTTTGTTCGGTAGCAACTTGTGAGACATCCATTATTGTATCAACTTTAGTGGCGTCAAATATTTTTGGTAAATATTGTGTTGGCCAGCGACGAATGCCTGCAATTTTTGCCCCGTCTTCAGGTTGTACACCGATGATTTGAATGGTTTTGTTATGCTTTTTGAGTGTTTCAGATACACCCATAATCGTGCCAGTCGTCCCCATAGCCGAGACAAAATGCGTAACCTCGCCATTCGTGTCTTGCCATATTTCTTGTGCAGTTGTGTTGATGTGCGCACCTGAATTATCCCTATTAGAGAATTGGTCAAGTTGCTTACCTTTGCCGTCTTTTTCCATGGTGTCGGCTAAATCTCGTGCACCTTCCATCCCCGCTGCTTCGCTGACTAAAATCAACTCAGCACCATACGCCGCCATCGCATCCCTACGCTCTTGAGAGAGATTTTCAGGCATAATCAATATCATTTTATAGCCTTTAATCGCTGCCACCATCGCTAAGGCAATCCCCGTATTGCCACTGGTGGCTTCAATCAAGGTATCGCCTGTACTGATTTCACCGCGCCCCTCGGCTTGGGTAATCATATTTAATGCCGTACGGTCTTTTACCGATCCAGCAGGGTTATTACCCTCAAGTTTGAGCAAAATAGTGTTAGATTTATTGGGGTTGAGTCTTTGTAATTTAACCAAAGGCGTGTTGCCGATGGTTTGCTCTATGGTTTTGTATTGCATAATTTTCTGAATTCCACATGTTCTGACGCATTAATCCTTAAAAAATCTTGAGGAGTTTTATTTTCGTTTACTTTTTGTAATCTTTCTGATCTTTTGTTGGTGCCAATGTTAAAGATACTAACAAAATATGGATGATAATTTGTTAAAAGAGAGTGATTGTAAAATTTATCACTAATACTGCAACAATAATCTATGACACATTGTGCGCCTTGTAATTGTTGCTCAACTTCTTTTTTTTGTTTTCTGGTGGTAGAAAGCTCAATAAAAATTAACTTACTATCGGCAATAATAATAAAATCTGAACGCTTACATTGACCAATCTCACTGGAGCAATTAAAAAATTCTTTTAAATCTGGAAAACTATCGGCTTTAATAGCAATAGCATCTTCTGGCGTTTGCCTGATGGTTATTGAATAAGAATTTTCCTCAGATGTCTCTTCTAATTTTATACAGTGTTTTCCATATTCACCTTCTGTTGCCTTTATTAACTTATCTTTAAATAATTCTTCTAACAGCCCAAAGTCGTCCATTTTTATTGCCAAATAATACTTTCTTGAATTTTATTCATCTTATCAATAGTGTCTTCAAAACCACCACCGCTAATTCCTAATTTATCATCTATTTCCACAGGAGTTAAAGTGTTATTTCTAGTTTTTCTCGTATTGCCATCTAGTTTTATTGATGCTTTTTTAGCGACATACATTTTAACCTGTTGAGGCTTCAATAAGTCGTTACACTTGTACCCCTCTTTGTTAGCAATTGTTTTTAGATAATCATTATTGGCGTCAGAGTTAAGCATGATTAAAGTGCTGAATTCTTTGGTGATATAATCACTGTGGGTGGTGATAAATACTTTGATACCTAAGTTAACTAAATTGGCTAATATTTGAGCAATCAGTCGTTGGTTTTCAGGGTGTAGATTTAATTCTGGTTCGTCTATGATAAGTAAATCATTTGGTTTTGCGATATGTTTCATATAAAAACCAAGATCTAATAATGAACGCACCGCACTTGAACTTTCACCTAATTCTAATTTTATTGTTGATTTATTAGGACGAAAAATTAAGTTATCACTTTTGTCTAATTGATATTTTCCACCTAGAATGTCGCTAAATTTTTTTAGAATATCTGGGTGTTCTTTTACGATAAAGCTGTCTTTTTTTGATATTTTTTTTAATCTACGAATAAACTCTACATTTTTTTCAACTGGAAGAGGGTAATCGTGGTAATTTTTAAACAATAAATCTATCGGATCAACTTCTTTATTACCATGCATCTCTTTTAATAATCGAGTGCGAGCAAAATCCAGTTCATCTTTAAAAATTGCTGCACCTGTTCGTTCTGCACTTGCAATAAAGACATTCGGCAATAAATCATCAAACAAAATTTCAACAATAAAATCTTCAATAATA
This sequence comes from Bathymodiolus azoricus thioautotrophic gill symbiont, assembly GCF_001298715.1. Lineage (GTDB taxonomy): Bacteria > Pseudomonadota > Gammaproteobacteria > PS1 > Pseudothioglobaceae > Thiodubiliella. The sequence goes on along the minus strand of NZ_CDSC02000319.1, from coordinate 5,534 downwards.
TTTTTAATAATTTGTTTAGGGAGTTCTGTTTGATCTTTTTTACTTAACAAGGAAATTATCAAGTGGTTGCTATTCTTTGCCTTAGTCAAAGAAAACATTTGATTTTCATTACTTCCCACAGTTTGTTTAAATTCTTTTTCTAAAGAGAGGTTTTTGGTTGTTTTAATATCAAATTGGGCGGACTGAAATAAGCTTTCTTTTGAGGCGAAAATATTGGCCAATTGCTTGCTATACTTTTGACATGCTTGCTTTAAATATCCACCAATTTTATTTCTGTAATCTGCTAAATCAATAGATACACTACCACTGCTTAACAAGTCTTCCACATAGGTATCTTTAACTTCTATTTGCAAAAATTTATTCTTCAACTCTAAAAAACCAAATAAGGCATAGGTCGTGTAAGTCTTTCCTGTGTTGTTTTTGCCACAGATAATAGTTAAATCACCCATTTCAAATTCTGCTTGTTTGATTGCACCAAGATCTTTTAGTTTAATTTTCATATTTTTTTACATATTATCTAAAATCGCATTCTTAACTTCTTCCATCACAGGGTTGATATTAATCATCTCATCAGAACATTGGGCAATTGCTGTATCAGGGTCTTTTAAGCCATGACCTGTTAAGGTGCAAACAATTTTTGATCCTTCAGAGATCTTGCCACTTTTAATGTCACGCATTGCACCTGCTAGTGATGTGGCTGATGCAGGCTCACAGAAAATACCTTCTTTTTCGGTTAGTAGTTTTTGAGCGCTCAAAATATCAGCATCGCTTAGTGCATCAAACCAACCGTTTGATTCCCTTTCAACTTCATGTGCCAAATCCCAACTTTGCGGGTGGCCAATACGAATAGCGGTCGCAATTGTTTCGGGATTGTCTATCATCTCACCTTTTTTAAAAGGGGCAGAACCTTCTGCTTGATAGCCCACCATGGCAGGTGTTTTAGTGGCCTTGCCATCTTGTTGGTATTCCTTATAGCCCATCCAATGTGCAGAGATATTGCCCGCATTACCCACAGGCAAACAGTGATAATCAGGCGCATCGCCCAATTCTTCAACAATCTCAAAGCTGGCTGTTTTTTGACCTTGCAGACGAAAAGGGTTGATTGAATTTACAATGGATACGGGCGCATGCTCAGCCACTTCTTTAACCAAGCGCATACCATCATCAAAGTTACCTTTGATTTGAATAATCACCGCACCGTGAATCATTGCCTGCGCTAATTTACCTAAGGCAATCTTACCTTCTGGAATAAGTACAAAGGCTTTAATGCCAGCGCGGGCTGCATAAGCAGCAGCAGAGGCGGATGTATTGCCTGTAGAAGCGCAAATAATGGCTTTTGATCCTGCTTCTACCGCCTTAGTTACTGCCATCGTCATGCCACGGTCTTTAAATGAACCGGTTGGATTTAAGCCTTCGTATTTCACATAAATATCAACTTTTTTACTCAGTAGGGCGGGGATATTTTCTAAGCGAATAAGAGGCGTATTGCCTTCACCTAGGCTGATAAAGCGTGTGTTTTCGTTAACAGGTAGTCTATCTTTATAGTGGTTAATTAAGCCGGTATATCTCATTGTATTGTCCTTTTAGTCTAATGTTTCTACATGAATGATTTTAACCTCTTCTTGGATAGAATCATGTTTTTGAATTGCTGCTACTACTGCATTAATATTGCTGGTCTTTACTTGGTTGGTAATAATAGCGATATGTGCATTGTCTTGTGCGTCAATTTGCTTTTGTACAACTGCCTCTACGCTAATATTGTGATTGGCAAAAATTGCTGTAATATCTGCCAACACCCCTGGTTTATCAGTGGCTAATAAGCGTAGATAAAAGATGCTTTCAATATCATCTTGATTTTGATAAGGTATTGCTTCAAATGACTGCCAGCCTAAAACATTATGACTGAGCGTGTCTTTAATCACATCAACCAAATCAGCAATCACAGCACTTGCTGTAGCTTCAGCACCAGCACCAGCACCATAATAAAGCGTTGGACCCACAGCATTGCCTTTGATTAAGACTGCATTCATCACGCCATCAACATTTGCCAATAGGCGAGTCTTTGGGATGAGTGTTGGATGCACACGCATTTGAATTTTACCGTTGAGTTTCTTAGCAATGCCTAAGTGCTTAATGGAGTAACCTAACTCTGTGGCAAAGGCCACATCTTCACCACTGATTTGACTAATGCCCTGTGTAGATACTTTGTCAAATTGCAACTCACAACCAAAAGCAATGGCGGCTAATATGGCTAATTTGTGCGCTGCATCAATGCCTTCAACATCAAAAGTTGGGTCAGCTTCAGCATAGCCCAACTCCTGTGCTTCTTTCAGCACATCGGCAAAATCTCTACCCTTATCACGCATTTCAGTTAGGATGAAGTTGCCTGTACCGTTGATAATGCCAGCTACCATTTCAATTTGGTTGGCACTCAGCCCTTGCTCTAAAGATTTAAGGATTGGAATACCACCCGCTACCGCTGCTTCAAACAACAAATGCGTGTTGTTGTCTTTTGCCAAAGCAAGCAATTCATTGCCATGGGTGGCAATCAAGGCTTTATTGGCAGTAATCACATGCTTGCCATTTTTAATGGCTGTTTTTACCAGTTCTTTTGCTAAAGTAGTGCCACCCATTAACTCTAAGACAATATCAATTGAGTCATTATTAACGATTTCAAAAGGTGCTTGAGTGAACTCAATGCCCTTTGTTGGGCAAATGCGAGGTTGATTGATATCTCTAACTGCGGCGTGCGTTACTTGTATTTGTACGCCTGTGCGACGCATGATTTCAGCTTGATTTTTTGCTAAGACATTAACCACACCACCACCAACAGTGCCCAGTCCCAAAATCCCTATATTCATAAGTTAATCCTATCTATGAATGAATAAAGGTTGGAATTATACCAATAGAGACCACTGCATTAGATTATTTGTTGAGTGTAATTGCCACGCATTTAAGTGAACGGAAATATTGTGTTGGAACTTTATGTTGATTGTCAAATAACACAGGGGCTAAAGATTTGAGCATATCTTCATAAATCGACTTTTTAAAGTCAATTATCATCTCAATAGGGTGCCAATAATCCACCCATTGCCAATCGTCAAACTCAATGTCACAGTGCGTGTCTAGTTTGATATTGCTCTCTTCACCAGTAAGTTTTAGCAAAAACCATACCTGCTTTTGTCCAATGCAAAGTGGTTTTTGTCTGCGTCTTATGTGTTGTTTTGGCAAATCATAACGCAACCATTTTGGTGTTTTGGCAATCAAGTCTACATGTTCAGGTAAGAGTCCAACTTCTTCATTTAACTCACGAAACAAAGCCTCAAGTTCACTTTCTCCCTCGTCAATGCCACCTTGTGGCAATTGCCAAGCATCCTGTTGATGACGCTTGGCTAAGAGTACCTGCTTTTTGTCATTGGTAATAACGATACCAACATTGGCACGATACCCCTCTTGATCAATCATAATAAGGGGTGGTTTTTTGTTGTTGAGTGATTAATCGTCGCCAAATACACCCAAAATATGCATCAAACTGGCAAACATATTGTGTAATGCTAAATACAGACCAACCGTTGCTGAAATGTAATTAGTCTCTCCGCCATTAATAATAGCGGACATTTGTGAAAGCATAAATGCACCCATGATTAATACCACGGCAAATGAAATGGCTAAGCTAACAAAAGAAGATTCAATAAAAAATATATTAATTAAATACAAAACAATAATGCCAATCATAGCAAAAAATATCATGCCATTGAGAAAACTAAAATCTTTTTTGGTGTTTTGCGCATAAAAGCTAATTGCAAAGAAGGAGACACCCGTACCAGTTAGTGCTTGCATTACTAAATTTGCACCATTTGGCGTTGCTAAGTAATGCGTCAACATCGGACCAAGGGAATAGCCCAATAGACCTGCAACTGCAAATGCAGTTAAAATCCCCATATTGCTATTTTGAGTTCTTGGTAAGACAAACCAAATTACCACAATTGCTGCGATTGAACTAACGATTGCTGAGCCAAAACTTGCGCCAATAGAGATTGAAAACCAAGAAGACAAGCCACCAAATACTAGTGTGTATGATAATAATTTCATAGTGTCTGACAAAACTTTATTTTTAACCTTGGTAACTCTCATTGTTGCCATATTTGCAAATATATTCATAATTTATCCTTTGTTGTTAAGCGTGTAAAATGATTTAATTTTATACTAAAAAAACCAAGATGAAGTTGATTTTAGGCTTAGGAAAAACAGGTGTCTCTATTGCACGGTTTTTAACCAAACAACAAGTTGCTTTTAGGGTGGCAGATAATCGAAACACTCCCCCATTTTTATCGCAATTTAAAAGCCAATTTAACACAGAAAATTTATTTTTAGGCGACTGGAAGCCTGAGTTGTTAAATAATATTGATGAAGTTATTATTAGCCCTGGGGTCGCTCAAAGTGAGACTATCGTGATTTTGGCTAGGGCCAATAACATCCCTATTATTAGTGATATAGCGTTATTTTCACGCCATGCCCAGGCCCCAATTATTGGTATTACCGGCTCTAATGGCAAATCAACCGTTACCCAACTACTCGGTGAAATGATTGCCAATGATGGCAAAAAAGTTACCATTGGCGGCAATATTGGCAAGCCAGCATTAGATTGTTTAAGTGATAAAGTTGATTATTATGTGTTGGAATTATCCAGTTATCAACTAGATTACACACAGAATTTAGAGTTATTAACTGGCGTGGTGCTCAACATCACTCCTGATCACCTAGACCGATACCCCAGTTTTGAGCATTATGCCAAGTCCAAGCTCAGCCTATATCAATATTGCCAGCATCCAGTTATCAACGCAGATGAACCGCTCACCTCAACGATAGATAACGCCAAATATTTTGGTACTGATATGCCTAAGAAAGACAGTGATTTTGGCACCGTTATCTGCCACGGCAGTTGCTATATTTTAAAAGGCGATGACCCACTAATGGATGTAGACGATATGTTACTCATTGGACAACACAATATAGTTAATGTATTGGCTGCACTTGCTTTGGGCGAGCAAATTGGACTTAATACCGACTCAATGATCACGACCATTAAAATCTTTAAAGGCTTAGAGCACCGCCTAGAATGGATCACAAAAAAGCAAAATATTAATTATTACAACGACTCCAAAGCCACCAATGCCATTGCCGCTATTACCGCACTCAATGCACTAATTGATAAATATAAAAACATCGTACTCATTGCAGGTGGCATCAAAAAGCAAGAAGACTACAGCGCTTTATTTGAATTGATTGATAACAATATATCCAATGTTGTTTTAATCGGGCAAAGCGCTAAAGAATTGGGTAACAACATCTACACTGCAAAGGTTACCTATGCCAACTCTATGGAAGCGGCAGTTAATACCGCCAGCACCTTAATTGACAGCGGTGCGATTTTGTTGTCCCCAGCTTGTGCGAGTTTTGATATGTTTGATGATTTTGAGCAGCGTGGGTGGGTGTTTAAGAATGCTGTTTTGGCAATATTATAAAACCCCAAC
>NZ_CDSC02000010.1 GCF_001298715.1 Bathymodiolus azoricus thioautotrophic gill symbiont | reverse complement strand
AGTTTTGAATATCCCTTTGTGCTGGCGCTTATTATTATTGCATTCGCTTGCTTGTTTTTTTGCCAAGAGAAAAAATTATCTATTTATTTTCCCTACAGCAACAGCTTGAAAATCATTGCAAAATCTAAGCAATTGTTACGCAATGTACTCAAATTTTTAGCCCTTGGTTTGGTTATTGTCGCTCTTGCCAGTCCGATTACAACTAAAGACATAGCGCTTGACAATAGTAAAGGCTACGAAATTTCATTAATTTTAGATGCCTCAGGGTCAATGGAAGAAAACAACAAGTTTAAAATTGTGAAGAAAATTTTGGTAGATTTCATTAAACAGCGTAAAACCGATAAATTAGCGTTGAGTATTTTTGCAGATTTTGCTTATACTGCCGTTCCATTTACTTACGACAAAAAAAGCATTATTAAAATTCTCAGTCATATCAATGTAGGTGTTGCTGGGCAAAGAAAAACAGCACTTTATGAGGCTTTATTTTTAAGCTCAAAGCTTTTTAAAGATTCTCAATTGAAAGAAAAAATTGCCGTTTTACTTACAGACGGTAAGGATAATGCAAACAGTGTGCCACTTGATGTGGCAATTAAGCAGGCAAAAAATAACAAAATAAAAGTGTATACAATTGGTATTGGCAGCGAAAGAGATTTTAACGCCGAGATTCTAAGGGAAATCGCACAAGAGACGGGTGCTGAATTTTTCTCAGCTAATAGTATTCAAGGTATAAAAGACATTTATGCACGAATCAATCGATTAGAAAAAAGTAAAATAAACATCAATAAATACGAAAAGAAAACTTATTATTTTCACTATCCCTTAGGTTTGGCGTTAATATTTTTATTTCTTTATTTTTGGCAGAGAAACACATGGATTTTGAACAAATAGAATTACTTTACGCCCTCATTCCAGTGGCTATATTGTGGTTTTTTATTCACCACAAGCAAAGCAATCTTGAGGCTTTGTTTGCCCCTGAAGTGCTGGAGAAAATCAGTTTAGATAAGTATGGAATGCGTTTAAAAACACGCCTTAAGTTGCTATTGTTATCTATTATTTTAATTTTATTGGCACTGAGTCAGCCAACTCTCGACAAGGGCGAGGTTAAGATAAAAAAACACTTGAGTGATTTGGTGGTGGCAATGGATATGTCATATTCTATGTTGGCAAATGACATTTACCCGAGCCGTTTTGAATTTGTAAAAAATAAATTGTTACACAGTTTGGATAAAATTAATGCTCGGCGTGTTGCCGTGTTAGGGTTTGCCAGTCAGACTTTTTTAGTTTCGCCTTTGACAGATGACTTCTCTAGTCTTAAGTTTTTAATTAAAAACTTACGCACGGATATGGTTAACCTCAAGGGCACCGACATACTCAATTTATTGCAAGCTGCCAATGAGTTGACAGGCAAGACAAAAAGCAAACAAATATTGCTGTTAACCGATGGCGGTGATGACGATAATTTTAAAGAAGCTGTTGCGTATGCAACAAAGCACAATTTACAAATTTTTATCTTTGATGTTGCCAGCAAGAGTGGTGGTAGTATTCGTACTGAAAATGGGCTTTTAAAAGACCCAAATGGAAATATTGTTCATGTTAAAGAAAATCCAAACATTGGCACATTGGCAACTCAAACGCATGGAAAGTATTTAAAATATTCCTTAAATAATAATGACTTGTCAAATTTTATCCATACTTTTAATCGACACAATAATAGTAAAGAAGTGAAAATTAATCAAAAACGCCAATTGTTTTACTACCCTTTGTTGCTCGCCTTAGTATTGTTATTTTTTGCCTTTTTTTCCTTACCCAGAAAACCATGAAATTTATTTTTTTCGTATTATTGTCAATGAGTGTGGAAGCAGGATTGCTAGATTTTGTGCACATTAAGCAAGCCAATAGTGCTTACCAAAAACAAGACTATCAAGCGGCTACAGAAGAGTTTGCCCATATTGATAATGACGCTGCACGCCTAAACCAAGCAAACAGCCTTTATAAGCAAGGTTTATACGAGCAAGCGCTGGAAAAATATCAAAGCGTCAAGCAAAAAAAGTTGGATTTTAATCGTTTGTACAATACTGGCAATGCTTATGCTAAATTAAAGAAAATTGATGAGGCGATTGACAGTTACAAAGTGGCGTTAAAATTAAAACAAGATGCAGATACCTTGTTTAATTTAAAAATGCTAAAACAGCAAAAAGCCAAGCGCAAAAAAGACCGGCAATCGAAAAAGAGTAAAGAGAACAAAGGCAAAGACCAAAAACAAAAAAAGCAACAGCAAAACAGTAAAAAAGACGATAAGAAGCGTAACGACTCAGATCAGAAAAAACAACAGCAAAACAATAAAAAAAACGGCAAGAAGCATAACGATTCAGATCAGAAAAAACAACAAAAAGACAATAAAAAAGACAATAAAGCGCGCAAAGATAAAGGTAAGAAAGACAGTGAAAAAGAACAACGGCAACAAGAGAAAAAATTGGATGCCATTAAACAGCAGCGATGGGAAAAATCTCTTGAGAAAAATCTCAGAACCCTGCTTATTCCACTCAATAAACAAAATAATAATAATGATGATAAAGAAAATCTTTGGTAGTTTATTTTTACTACTCAGTACCCCAATTTTTGCACTCAGCTCAGCCAGCGTTAATCAGACATGGTTTTATCCGGGAGAGGATATTGTCTTAACTTTGAATGCCGATAGTGATAAGGTTGTGTTTCCTGCAATTAGTCATATTGCAGGGTACCCTGTTTTAGGCACAAGTAATGCGCAAAGTATGAGTATTGTCAATACTAGGCGTACCATACAAAATAGCAAGTCCTACACTTTTAAACCTTTAAAAAGCCTGCAAATTCCAGCTTACACATTGATAGTAGATGGTGTCAAACAAACCACCCAAGCCATAAAAATAACTTACAAAAAGCCAACCAAGGCCAAGGCAGGGAGTGACTATATTCTAGAAATCAAGACGGATAAAACAACTTTTTTTCTGGGAGACACCGCTACTTTAAACATCACTTTTAAAGCAAAAAAATCTTTGCCACGCATTAGTCAGATTATGCTTTCTACGCCCGAGGCAGAAGGTTTATCATTTACAGAGAATAAAGGAGTAAGTCGTATTGCTGATGAAAATTATAATGTTCAAACGCTGAGTTACAGAATTAATGCAAATAATTTTGGCGCCCTTTATATTCCAAGTTTGGTCGCCACTATTGGCAACCAGAATAGGGATATTTTTAGTGGTTTCTTTGATAGAGGGCAAAACAGGCAACAGAAAAAAATATTTTCAAACGCCTTGACGCTCACAGTAAATCCCCTACCAGACGACCTTAGAATCTTTGGCGACTTTAGTATAAAAGCCACCGTTGATAAGACCCAAGTCAAACAAGGGGAAGCCGTTAATTTAACAGTAAATATTGTTGGTGAAGGTAATTTTGACGACATTGAAGACTTTAAAATTGAGATTGATAACGCCACTATTTATAGCGATGATGCAGTAAGCAGTTACAAAGGTTGGCAACAAAAATTTGCCATTGTTGGTGGGCAAAATTTCATTATACCCAGTCTAAAATTGGATTATTTTGACAAAAAAACTCAAACCAAAAAAACCATTCGCACCCAAGTCATTAACATTCAAGTTGACAAGACTAACCCTATCATAACAACAACTGAAACCGTGGCAAAGCCCGATAACAAAACGCCACTTGACAATAAATTAAAATATTATTACCTTTTATTCGGGCTTATCATTGGTGCGCTTATTAGTTTTTTAGGTATAAAACTTAACAGCAAACCAACGCCAGAAAAAAATCAAGATTTAATCAAGCAAATCAAATCCAGCAAAGGCGATAAAGCCTTATTTGACTTATTACTGCCACTTAATTTAAATGCGTTAGAGTCTATACTGCAACAATTAGAAGCCAACCTTTATAAAAGCGGGACGCACAAAATTAACAAAAAGGCCGTTATTAATGTTATTCAATCCAGTCATGACCCTTTGGGTGAGTAACCTTTTAAATTGATTGTTATAATATTGTCATGATTAAATTGACTGAATACAGCCATGGACAAGGGTGCGGTTGCAAAATATCACCCAAAGTTTTGGACACGATTTTAGCATCGTCAGTGGAAGAAATGCACGATAGCAATTTATTAGTTGGCAATCATTCTCGTGATGATGCCGCTGTGTATGACTTAGGCAATGGCGAGGCAATCATCAGCACTACGGATTTCTTTATGCCCATTGTTGATGACCCAACTACCTTTGGGCGTATCGCAGCTACCAATGCGATTAGCGATGTATATGCCATGGGTGGTGTGCCACTGATGGCAATTGCGATTTTTGGTTGGCCATTAGACAAATTACCCCCTGAAGTTGGACGGCAAGTGATTGAAGGAGGTCGCATGGTTTGTGCTGATGCGGGTATTACCTTGGCAGGCGGACATAGTATTGATACACCTGAACCAATTTTCGGATTAGCGGTAACAGGCAAAGTAGCAATTAAGCACTTAAAGGAAAACTCTACTGCCAAAGTAGGGGACAAGATATATCTCACCAAACCCTTAGGCATTGGTATTTTAACCACCGCACAAAAGCAAAAGAAAATTACACCTGAAGATGAAAAATGCGCTATTAATACAATGTGTCAACTTAATGATATTGGCAGCAAAATCGCAAAAATTGATGGCATTAATGCGATTACCGATGTAACTGGATTTGGATTGGGTGGGCATTTGTCAGAAGTTTGTCTGGGTTCAAAAGTTTCAGCAACGATTAATTACAACAAGATGCCAATCTTACCAAATATTCAAAATTATTTAGCCAATGGCTGCTCTCCAGGGGGTGCGCAGCGTAATTTTGACAGTTATGGCCATCATCTAAGCGCAATGAATGATGAAGTGCAATCTATTATTTGCGACCCGCAAACTAGCGGTGGCTTATTGATTATGGTGTCCGATAGTGGCGAATCTGAATTCCGTCAAGTGATGCAAAAATCAGGCTTTGACTTAGAGGCTATTGGTGAGATTGTTGAGAACGATAACAACAAATCCATCATACAAATTAATGTCTGAGTTGACGCAAATAACCGACTTCACGCGCTTATTCACCACTGATACACCATTGATTGATACGCGTGCACCAATTGAGTTTGAACAGGGTGCTTTTCCACAATCGCAAAACCTTAGTTTGATGAGTAATGATGAACGCGAGAAGATAGGCACTTGCTATAAAGACAAAGGTCAGGCACAAGCCATTGAACTTGGACACAAATTGGTGCAAGGTGATGTCAAAAATAAGCGCATAGAAGCATGGCTACAATTCATCAAAAACAACCCAAATGGTGCGCTTTATTGTTTTCGTGGTGGTCTGCGTAGTCAAATCACGCAACAATGGATTTACGAAGCTTCTAGTGTTAATTACCCTCGTATCAAAGGTGGTTACAAGGCATTGCGTAGATTTCTTATTGATGAAACCAATAGAATTATGCAGCAAATCACGCCGATTGTGATCGGCGGGCAAACGGGTTGTGGCAAAACTTTGTTACTTGACAAAGTTAACAATATGATTGATTTGGAAGGCTTGGCAAACCACCGTGGATCCGCCTTTGGTAATGCTACTACGCCACAACCTACACAGATTAATTTTGAAAATGCTTTGGCGGTTGAATTGATTAAAAAACAACACAAAACAACCTTGTTGTTTGAAGACGAAGGCTCAAATATAGGTACCGTGCATATTCCAGATTGTGTACAAGCCAAAACCAAACAAGCCGAACTTATCTTATTAGAAGCCAATATTGAGCAGCGCCTTAAAATCACCATGGATGTCTATGTTATTAATATGCACAACGATTTTATTATGCAAGACAGCATCAAGGGTTTTGATAACTTTGCTCAGTATTGGCTAAGAAGTTTGGAAAAAATTCAAAAGCGCTTAGGCTTAGAGCGTTATAAAGTCTTATTAAAATTGCTGAATAATGCGCTATTAAAATACAAAGAGCAGGGTGACTATAAGGATTTTTACCCAGTGGTAGAAGAATTATTGGTGAATTATTATGACCCGATGTATGATTATCAAATCAAAAAAAAAATGAACAGAGTGGCATTCAAAGGAAATTCAGATGAGGTTTTGGCGTATTTATTAGACTAAAAATTTCGTATGCCAATTTTAATATCGCTAAGTGGTCTAGCCTGACAAGCTAAAATTTCTCCTTGTGAAAGTGGCACCAAGCAGTCTTGATGTATGACATCACCCGAGAGTAGTTGCAGTATGCATAGGCCACAATGCCCTTGTCGGCAAGAGTGATTAAGTATTATTTGATTGTCTTCTAACTCAGTAAGAATGGACTGTTTGCCAAACACATACAGCGACTCAGTTTTGCCATTGATATTGTCAACATCGATTTTAAACATTTAAAGGCTTCTTTCTTAAAGTTTAAAATCACCAAAATCAGCGTCATCAACAGCCATATTATTGTCAATCGCACTCACTAAATAAGCGGTGATTTCTGTTTCTTGTGGTGCAACTTGAACGCTATCAGAGTCTAACCAATGATTAATCCAAGGGAGTGGGTTGACACGGTCTTCAAATATTGGCTTAAGCCCTATGGCATTCATACGAATGTTGGTAATATATTCTAAATACTGTTTAAGAATTTCAGCATTAAGTCCAATCATAGAGCCATCACGGAACAAGTATTCTGCCCATTCTTTTTCTTGTTCGCAAGCTTCTTTAAACATATCAATCACCTCATCTTTGCTTTCTTGAGCGATTTTTTGCATATCAGGGTCATCTTTGCCACTGCCCATCAGATTAAGCATATGTTGTGTCCCAACTAGATGCAACGCCTCATCGCGGGCAATCATCTTGATAATCTTGGCATTGCCCTCCATGAGTTTGCGCTCAGCAAAGGCAAATGAGCAAGCAAATGAGACATAAAAACGAACGGCCTCGAGAATATTTACCGATACCAAAGTTAGGTAAAGCTTCTTTTTCAAGCGGTATAAATCCACTCCTGCATTATTATCTACCGTTAAGCCTCCTTCTCCGTGAAGCAGATAAGCTTGTGTGTATTTAATTAATTCATCGTATTTCTCAGAAACACTTTCAGCGCGCTTAATAATTTCATCGGTTTTCATAATGTCATCAAACACCACACCTGGCTCATTTACAATCGCACGAATAATATGGGTATAAGAGCGTGAGTGAATGGTTTCAGAAAACGACCAAGTCTCAATCCAGTTTTCTACTTCTGGCAGAGAAACAATTGGCAAAAAGGCAATACTAGGACTTCTACCTTGTACAGAATCGAGCAAGATCTGATATTGCAAATTAGAAATAAAAATATGCTTCTCATTGGGTAATAATTTGTTGAAATCTATCTTGTCCTTAGTTACATCAATTTCTTCAGGTCGCCAAAAGAAAGAAAGTTGTTTCTCTGTTAGTTTTTCAAATATTTCAAATTTTTGCTTATCAAAACGCGCCACATTAACGGAATTACCGAAAAACATGGGTTCGGCTAAGGTGTCGCTAATTTTTTTGGTAAAAATGCTATATGACATTGTTTGCTCCTAATTGTGTTGTCAGGCTTGATTTAAAATGGTTTTCATTGTCATGATTATAAAATTCTAAACCAATAATCTTGTATTCATCGTTGCTATAAGTCGTTGCACTATTTACCCCTATCAACGCTTGATGATTTCGTTCAATTTCCAGTAAAAAATCCTCTTTCCATTTATCTATTTGTTGCAAGTGCTTGCCCTTAGGCGCTATGAAAAATTGATAACGGCATTGGCTCTTTTTGTTTTGACTAAGCAACACAAAATCAGGCTCAAACCTTCTACCTTGCGCAAAATCATACAAGGCAAAATGCCGCTCATTTCTAATTAGATACACATTCTCATAGTCATTGTTTATATCATCAATAATTGTATGAATAAGATCGATTAACTTCTTTTCTTCTCTGGTGCCGTAAAACTTCTCAAACGCAAACCAATCGTGCGTTATTTCTTGTATTTGTTTTTCATTGTCTTGGGGGGATTAACAAGGTTTTTTCTTTAAAAATATCTTCAGCAGAATAAGGGTAGAAGTTTTTGCTACCTTCAAACTCAACAATATTGCCTTTTATTTCTACTTCTAGAGACTTTTGCATAACTCATAATTCTCCACCCTAATTCCAATTTTTAGATTTTTTCAAAAATATTTTCAAAACTACCTGTAGTTTTTTCAT
>NZ_CDSC02000446.1 GCF_001298715.1 Bathymodiolus azoricus thioautotrophic gill symbiont | reverse complement strand
TCTTCTTTGATAATTAAAGGAGATAACCATGAATAAAAAAATGATCCATATCAACCAACAAACTGGCGTGTTTTGCGACAGTTTTGTTGGCAATGATACCAGCATATTGTTTGCTAGTTTTTGGGGCAGAAATACCTCACTACAACAATTTTTAGCAAGAATGGAATTACCACCCCATGAAGGTGGTATTAATGAATTAACTTTTGAATTATCAAAAGAAAATTCACAAACATTTTTTCTACAAAATACTAAAAACATGCAAAAACTTTCAGGTCGTGTTCCAGGCACAATTTATGGCAAAGATTTGTCACATATTTTTATCTATGATAAATCAACTGTAAAGATTGATTACAGTAACTATAAAGCGACCATCTTGTATTTTGATAATAACCAAATAGACGATTACATTATCTGGAAGTTACTTAAAGCACTTTCATCTATTCCTTTGCTTGATATTTGGATGGATCGAATTATCCAGGTGTGTTATCAAGATGGTTATATTGATAATATTGATGGTTTTGGCGGTGTCAGTGCATTAATGATAAAACTGTGTGAAGTTGATTTTGAGCGTTCTATATCTCATATGATCAAAAATCAAACTTTGTTGGTTGCATAAAACAAAAAAATAATATAAATAAAGGAGGCTATCATGGCTTTAATGTTTCAAAGATTGGCGAGAAACTTCGCTAAAAATGGGTATTTCCCAACAGATGAAAAAACAACTGAAGGGATTTTATCTCGATTGGTTTTTGATGTTAAAAAAAATGAAAGAAAACAAGGTGTCGTGCGAATGCTTGATCCTTGTTGTGGCGAAGGTGTGGCTTTGGCTGAGTGTAGTGAATATTTAGATACCAACTTCACAAGCCGTGCAAACATTAAGATAGAAACAGTGGGAATTGAGATTGATGAAGAAAGAGCATATCATGCAAAATCAATGTCAAATTTGGACAGGATTGTTCATGGCAACTTAAGTGATTGCTATATAGCCCAAAGGCAATTTGGACTATTGTTTTTAAACCCGCCGTATGGAGATATATTGGCAGACAAGGCTAATTTATCTAAAGACTCTGGCAAAGAGCGATACGAGACTATGTTTTATGAAAATACGAACAAATTACTGCAATTTGGCGGTGTTTTAGTCTTTATTGTGCCAAACACTTGCTTAAGTGAAAGACTATCAAAAATGATAGCCTCTCATTTTGACCAGGTGAGTGTTTATGCATCGCCTGAACAAAGATTTAAACAAGTGGTTATTTTTGGCATTCGTTGTAAGTCTAAACCTGCTGATAAAGTTGTTGTGAGCAAGTTGATGAATGCATCTCAAGATATAACAACATTGGATACGCTAACTGATCAACCCAACCCCGATAAAGAAGGTTGTTTTTATCAGTTGCCACTTTCATTTGGCGCATTAAAACTCAATCAAATTGAAATTGATACCAAGCAGTTGTCCCATGAAGTTGCCAATATTGGCCGTAGTAGCAGTCTGTGGAATAATTTTAAAACACATTTTAATAGTGTGAATAAAAATACTTACAGACCACTACACCAAATGTCTGACTGGCATCTATCTTTGGCTTTAGCAGCTGGGCAAGTCTCAGGTGTTGTTGAGTCTAAAGATGGGCGGCGTTTGTTGGTTAAAGGACGCACATTTAAAGGAAAGAAAGAAATAACAGAAACACAAGTAAATGAAGTGAGTGGCAATATTAGCGAAACAAGAATATCAAGTGATGTTTTCATTCCTAGTATTAAAGCAATCAACTTTACAAAAGAAAGCGTTGATTT
>NZ_CDSC02000267.1 GCF_001298715.1 Bathymodiolus azoricus thioautotrophic gill symbiont | reverse complement strand
TAAAAAATACAAATAATTTAAGTAAAAAAGTCACTATAAATCAATAACCTATGAATTTATTTTCTGAATGGATTTTGAGAGTGTTTTGAGTAGTTTCTCAGTGTCGTTCCAACCGATACAACCATCGGTAATACTAACCCCATATTCAAGCGATTTTAACGGTCCAACTGACTGGCTACCTTCATTCAGATGTGACTCAATCATCACCCCAAAAATTTGCTCAGAACCTGTACTGATTTGCTTGGCAATATCATCACCAACTTTGATTTGATTTTTAAACTTCTTCTCGCTATTAGCATGTGAGAAATCTACCATTAACTTATTGGATAAACCCGAATCAACAAGTTGTTTAGCAGTTGCATCCACACTCTTGCTGTCGTAATTAGTTTCCCCCTTGCCGCCACGCAAAATGACATGACAATTTGGATTACCCGAAGTGGTATAGCGATTAATCATGCCTTTTTTATTAATTGACCAAAACATATGTGAACTACTGGCAGAAACAACCGCATCAATGGCCACTTGAGCGCCACCATCTGTGCCATTTTTAAAACCCACAGGGCAAGACAAACCTGAGGCTAACTCACGATGTGTTTGACTCTCTGTGGTACGCGCACCGATTGCACCCCATGAAATCAAATCAGAGATGTATTGCGGGGTAATTAAGTCCAAGTATTCGGTTGCTGTTGGTAAGCGTTTTTTAGCTAGGTCTAACAATAAACCGCGCGCTAAATCAAAGCCTTTTTCCATATTAAAGCTGCTGTTTAAATCAGGGTCGTAAATCAAACCCTTCCAGCCAATAGTAGTGCGTGGCTTTTCAAAATACACACGCATAACGATAAACAAATCATCTTTTAACTCATCGCGTAATTTTACTAATTTCTCGCCGTATTCTATCGCCGCCTTAGGATCGTGAATAGAGCAAGGACCAACAACAACAAGCAAGCGTTTGTCCTTACCTTTGATGATATTAGCAATGGTTTTGCGTGCATCAACAATAAAGTCAGATTCCGATTTTTTTACCTCGTGCCTTTTGATGTACACTATCGGTGGCGTAATAGATTCTGCCTTAGTAATGCGAATATTGCTAATTTTTTGTAGTATTTTTTTTAGCATGGAGGCTTAATATTTATTATTTTCAATTAAAGCATAAGCCGAGTGATTGTGAATGGATTCAAAGTTTTCTGATTCTAAACGATAGTAATCAATATTATCATTGGCGTTTAAACCAACTGCAATGTCACGCACTAAATCCTCAACAAATGCAGGGTTATCATACGCTCTTTCAGTGACAACTTTTTCATCATCACGCTTTAAAATGGCATACAACTCACATGAGGCTTTTTGCTCTGCCAATTCAATCAAATCTTCCAAATGCAAAGTTTTACCTTTGACAACTCTAGCTTTAATCGTAATATGCGAGCGCTGATTATGCGCACCATATTTAGAAATACTCTTTGAACATGGGCAAAGACTGGTGACTGGTACCACAACTTTTATCATCACCTCAGAAGTACCTTGATTCAAAATCCCGTATAAAGTCACCTGATAATCCATCAACGATTCCACACCTGAAGAAGGTGCTTTTTTCTTACGGAAGAAGGGGAAATCCAGCGTGATATGCGCTGTATCAGACTCTAATCTTTCACACACCTTGTCAATAATTTTATCAAAATTACCACTGTTAAATTCACAAGGCCCGTCGTTCAAAATCTCAATAAAACGCGACATATGCGTACCTTTAACGTGCTCTGGTAATGTTACTGTCATCGTAAAGTTGCCAATCGTTGGGTTTTTATTGCCATCACGGTCAATAAAAGTAATTGGATGTGAAATATCTTTAATGCCTACTTTGTCAATAACGATTTGACGCGTATCCGCATTATTTTGTGTATCAGGTAAATTAGCTGCACTCATAGTCTTGGCTCCGAATAAGCAACAGATGCTCGAGGTGTCTCCCAAATAATCACTTCGCAAACACGAACATCTTGATTGTTAATTAATACACCCACCTCTTGATAAAAATATTTTGCAATATTTTCAGCAGTTGGGTTCAACTCATCAAAAGGTGGGATCTCATTCAAATATTGGTGGTCCAGTCTCTTAACAACTTCTTTGGTTTGTTTTTTAATTTCACGAAAATCAATGGCAATACCTAAGGCATCAACTACTTCAGATTCAACCGACACCTCAACCTGCCAATTATGACCATGCAGGCGTGAACAATCACCAGGGTAATTTCTTAAGGAATGTGCTGAAGCAAAGTCAGTGACAATTTTTAAGACGAACATAGTTCGGAAAAATTATAAAAAACGCTATTATACCAATCTATATGAGTTAATTACACCTTGAATTAACAGGTGTCTACTTAGTCGC
>NZ_CDSC02000204.1 GCF_001298715.1 Bathymodiolus azoricus thioautotrophic gill symbiont | reverse complement strand
CGCCAAATACCGACAATCTTGGCTTTATCAAAATCTGTCTAAGTTGATTGGACCATTACAAACATCAAAAAACTTAGAGATAGACGCAGCAGGTTATCAAGCCAGTATTATTGCTTTGAGCATGATATTGAATTTAGTATCAGATCAAAAGATGCGCCAATCTCTTAAAAATATTCTTTTATATTAAAATTATACAAATATATAAATATATTACGGTATAATCAATTTGTGTGAAAAAAAATAATTATAAGGAGAAAAATGCAACCAAAACAAACAAGAATTACCGAAGGTTTTGAGTATTTTTTAAAACAAAATGAATTGGGTAAAACCGATTCTAAAAACATCAATCAATTGTTACTAATGATGGATGAAAATGGCTATATCGACAAGCAAACGATATTAGAGAAAATTTTCGCAAAAGCAGCGGATGCGAATGCGAATTATCGTAACTTTATTAAGCGAATATTAGATGCAATTGGGCGGCTTATTGAGGATTCTGAAGCGGACTCTAAAGAAAAAAGAATACTCAATTCAATTGAAGTAAACACACTCAAAGCAAACAAAATGCGGAAAGCACAATTACAATTGAAAGTGGGTTATTTTCCAACGGATATTCAGCCCTTGAAAAATTGGCAATATGACGATGAAAATTTTGAGCTCAATACTGCCAAAGATGCCACCCAATCTATTGATAAAGATGCGATTAGGATTTTTATTAGTTATAGCAAGCACAATGAAAGTGATACCCAACACTTTAAGCGGTTATTTGAAGCAAAAAACCCTGATATTGGTGGTAAAAAAGTGGTGATTTGGACAATGCAAGAGTTAATTGCTGGCTCAGCATTCGATAAACAAATTCAAG
>NZ_CDSC02000277.1 GCF_001298715.1 Bathymodiolus azoricus thioautotrophic gill symbiont | reverse complement strand
TCATTATGCCAGTTGGGGTTTGTGTGTTTTTTTGATTTCTATTTTTGGATTAGGGAAAGGTCTCAAAAAGTAATAATATAACTACTTTGTGAATGAAAATTGTATTTTTATGAATTATTTTTGGGCTTGTACAGTAGCCTCTTTCATTTCGCTCCACTTCTTGATATAATGCCTTTGTTCAAAGGTTAGTTGTTTATGCATAATCCACCTGTTTTCTTAAGCAAAAACCAAAGATTATAAACACTGGCTAATCTTTGAACCCAAATTCAAAGATTCAAAGATTGAATGTATTTTTGACTTTGACTTAACTTAAAGGGTCAAGTCGGTTAAACTAAGTGGTGCGTTTATGATGAGAATTTACATCAGGTTAAAAGAGTAACTAATATACCTTTTGACCGACTAACGAGTGTTGCACTTATGATGTGAATTCAAGTTTGCATAAAGTATTTACGGACTGTAAAATATGTTTAGATTTGGTGAAAAAGTAGCGGGTTATGATATTCTTGTTTTTAACGAACGAGAAGTCCGAGCTGCTGCTGGAATCGTATTTTTATTTGCTTTTATTGCCTTTATGAACGGTTTTTTAACGGGTAATAACGAGCCAACTAAGTTAATGGTGTCGGTTTTTTTGTTTGATTTTTTTATTCGTATTTTTATCAATCCAAAATATGCACCTTCCATGATAATGGCTCGTTGGATGGTGAACAATCAAACCCCTGAGTATGTCGGTGCACCGCAAAAACGCTGGGCATGGGTATTTGGATTTTTCTTGGCAATAACAATGTTTTATCTGGTGGTGCTCAACGATATTCGTGGCCCCATTAATATTTTGACTTGCGCCTTGTGCTTAGGTTTGTTGTTTTTTGAAGCAGTATTTGGTATTTGTGTAGGGTGCAAGGTTTACAATATATTTCATCAAAACAGTGCAAAGTATTGCCTTGGTGATTCCTGTGATTTAGACAAAACAAGAATGCCAATTCAATATCTTAACTTGGTGCAAAAAATGATATTTGTTATATCAATATTGTTGCTATTGTATTTGGCATTTGGTGATATTATTACAACTCTAGCAAGGGGATAAGGATGAAAATAATAATATGGTTAATGTTGTTCGGTAACGCATTTACTGCACAAGCCTTAATGAAAGTGCAACAAATAAGTCCTGATGTATATGCATTGGTAGGTGAGTTGTCCCAACGGTCGCAAGCTAATTTAGGTAACAATTCAACTCATGGCGTTATTGTAACTGATGAAGGGGTAATATTAATAGATTCGGGTGCCAGTTATTTAGGGGCAAAGCAAATTCATCAGATTATTCAAAAGATAACTGATAAGCCGATTAAAATTGTTATCAACACAGGCGGACAAGATCATCGTTGGCTAGGTAACGGTTATTTTAAGAAATTGGGCGCTATTATTATTAGTTCGGCAGAAGCAAGAAAAGACCAAAAAATACGTGTTAATAGCCAAATAAGCCGATTAGACAGATTAATTGGCGACAGTTTAGAGGGAACAACCCCTGTTTTTGCTGATACAGTTTTTAAAAATAGTTACAATATTGAGTTAGGTAACACCAAATTGGCGCTTTATTATCAGGGTGGTGCACATACATTGGGAGATATTTTTGTTTACATGCCTAGTGAAAAAATTATGTTTTCAGGGGATATTGTTTTTAATGATAGGATGTTAGGTATCGGCCCTGCTAAGAATTTTCAAAGCTGGATGCAAGTATTTGAAAAAATGGCAAAATTTGACATAAAAACTCTGATTCCAGGGCATGGTAGAGCATCAACTTTGGAAACTGCAACGCATGATACCTACGAATATTTGCTGTTTTTAAAAAAAGAAGTTGCTAAAATTTTAAACAGAGATGGAAGTTTATTAGAAATAAGCAATATTGACCAATCAAAATTCCATTATTTAAAAAATTATGAGAGTATTTCGGGTAAAAATGCGGGCTGGGTATTTGAGCAAATGGAGTTTGATTATTAACAATAGGAGACTTTTGCATAAATAGGAAAAAAGTGATGAAAAATATAAAGGTATTGTGGGCTATTATCACGGTGTTGTCTTTAATTTTGGCAGGGATTGGCTATCAATTCGTAGTTGGATCGGTAATAACAGCGAAAGATGGGCGAATAGCGATTGTTTTAACCAAAGGTGAACGAAATTTTGTGTTAGGCGAGATGCGTGGATTGTTAGCAAATATGCAACAACTTGTTAGTGCTGCTGCTGATAAAGATATAGATAAAACGATTCGTATTGCCAAAAAATTGATCGACGATTCAAAAGGGGCAAAACAACTGTCTATTATTGCCAAAACGCCGATTAACTTTAAGCGCCTGACAAATAATATTCACGCTCAATTTAAAACATTATATAGCGATGCGGTGGAAAAAAGAGATCCGAATCATTCATTAAAACAAGTTTCTATTATCATGCAAAATTGTATTGTTTGCCATGGTGCATATCAATTAACTGAATTAAATAAATAAAAGATAGGAGAACTATGAAAAAACTAAAATTATTATTTGCTATATCTGCTTTTACTGCCAGCGTTAGTGTCACAGCATTATTTGGATTTTTTGAAGAGGGTGCAAAATCAGAAGAAGTAGCACCGCCCGCAACACAAGAAAAATCTGTTGCCGAATGTGAAGCCCCCAGTTGGGCAAAAGCGATTGGTCACGAGAAAAAGTGGAAATTGCACAACGGTTGCCCAAGCGCTGAAACAGAAAGTCAGCCTAAGAATCACCCTAAAGAACATCAAGAACTTTAGCACAATTTATGAGACGTATAAATTGTCCATTTTGGACAAAAAAATGCACTATTCCTTGCCTTTTCTAAATCGCATTACCCCAATCCAAAAATAAAAACCAAAAAAACACACAAACCCCAACTGGCATAATGATTTCAACCAAAAAACAGTTTCACCCATTAGGTGAAAAACAACAGGCAACCAAGCCCCTCATTAACCAACCAAACTTTATGTGTTTATGAACATTTTAAATTACAAACTTGATACAACTAACGAACA
>NZ_CDSC02000023.1 GCF_001298715.1 Bathymodiolus azoricus thioautotrophic gill symbiont | reverse complement strand
AGCGTGTTATTAGTAAGAGTTGCCTTTGGGTATAATGCTTAAAAATGAGTATACAAAAGTTGCTACAATCCCTTTTACAACAACGAATCTTAGTGCTAGATGGTGCCATGGGTACGATGATTCAAAAGCACAAACTCACAGAAGAGGATTATCGTGGTGAGCGTTTTAAGGATTGGCATATTTTTGTTCAGGGTAATAACGACCTACTCTCTTTAACACAACCAAAAATCATTCAAGATATTCACCGTTCTTATTTGGAAGTTGGTGCTGATATTATTGAAACCAATACTTTTAACGCCTCACGCACTTCTATGGCTGACTATGAAATGCAAGATTTGGCGTATGAAATTAATGTAGAAAGTGCCAAACTCGCCAAGCAGGCTTGTAATGAGTTTTCAACAGATGACAAACCACGCTTTGTTGCCGGTGTTATCGGACCTACTTCACGCACTTGCTCGCTTTCACCTGATGTCAATGATCCAGGCTTTAGAAATGTGAGTTTTGATGAGTTGGTTGGTGTTTATTCGCAGTCAACACGCGGACTGATTGAAGGTGGTGCAGATATCATCCTAATTGAAACCATCTTTGACACACTCAACGCTAAGGCAGCTATCTTCGCTGTGCAACAGGTATTTGAAGATGATGATGTTGAATTACCGATTATGATTTCAGGCACTATCACAGATGCTTCAGGGCGTACCTTATCTGGTCAAATGACGGAAGCTTTCTATAATTCACTACGACACGCCAACCCAATTTCTATTGGGCTTAATTGTGCGCTTGGCCCTGATTTATTGCGCCAATATGTGGTTGAAATGTCGCGCGTGGCAGATTGCTTTGTCTCAGCTCACCCAAATGCTGGGCTACCTAATGAATTCGGCGAGTATGACTTAGATGCTAGCACAATGAGCAAGCAAGTCGGTGAATGGGCTGAGTCAGGTTTGATTAATATCTTAGGCGGTTGTTGTGGCTCCACCCCTGAGCACATCAAAGCGATTGCTGATGCAATTGATGGTTTGGCACCTAGGAAAATCCCAGAGATACTACTGGAATGCCGATTATCAGGTTTAGAAGCCTTTAATATTGGTAAGGATTCTTTGTTTGTAAATATTGGTGAGCGCGCTAATATTACAGGTTCAGCCAAATTTAAACGCCTTATTCTTAACGAAGAATATGAAGAGGCACTTGATATTTGTCGCACGCAAGTTGAAGAAGGCGCACAAGTGGTTGATATTAATATGGATGAAGGTATGCTTGATGGCAAGACTGCCATGATTCGTTTTATAAACCTGATTGCTTCTGAGCCAGATATCTCCAAAGTACCAATAATGGTGGATTCAAGTAAGTGGGATATTATCGAAGCAGGGCTTAAATGCATACAAGGTAAGTCGATTGTTAATTCTATCTCACTCAAAGAAGGTAAGGAAAACTTTGTTAAATACGCACATCTGTGCAAGCGTTATGGTGCAGCTATTATCGTGATGGCATTTGATGAAGCAGGTCAGGCAGACACACAAGCACGCAAAATAGAGATTTGCACCAATGCTTATCATATCTTAGTTGATGAGGTTAATTTTCCACCAGAAGACATTATTTTTGACCCAAATATTTTTGCCATTGCCACAGGTATTGAAAAACACAACAACTACGGCGTTGATTTTATTGAAGCTACGCGTGAAATCAAAAAAAACTTACCCTATTCAAAGGTATCGGGTGGCGTTTCTAATGTATCGTTTTCGTTCAGGGGCAACAATCCAGTGCGTGAGGCAATTCATTCCGTATTTTTGTATCACGCAGTAAAAGCTGGCATGACAATGGGCATTGTCAATGCAGCTCAGTTAGTGGTTTATGATGATATTGACCCAGAACTCAAAAAATGCGTTGAAGATGTAGTGCTTAATGCTGACGAACAAGCGGGCGAGCGCTTGGTGGATATTGCCGCAAAGTTTTCTACTACAGGTGAGCAAAAAGACAATAAAAAAGACCTAGAATGGCGCACATGGACAGTAGAAAAACGCCTAGAACACGCGCTCGTTAAAGGTATTACTAAATATATTGATAAAGACACTCAAGAAACTTTTGATAAATTGGGTCGCCCTATTCTTGTCATTGAAGGTCCACTAATGAGTGGCATGAATATCGTCGGTGATTTGTTCGGTGCAGGCAAAATGTTTTTGCCACAAGTAGTGAAGTCCGCCCGTGTGATGAAAAAATCCGTCGCCTACCTAGACCCATTTTTAGAAGCCGAAAAAGAAGATTGCGCCTCCACCTCACAAGGCAAAATCTTAATGGCAACGGTTAAGGGTGATGTGCACGATATTGGCAAAAACATTGTTGGCGTGGTGCTTTCTTGTAATAATTATGAGATTATTGATTTAGGCGTGATGGTGCCTACTGAAACTATTTTAGAGGCTGCCAGAAAAGAAAATGTGGATATTATTGGCCTCTCTGGACTCATCACACCCTCACTTGATGAAATGGTATTTGTTGCTAAGGAAATGACTCGCCAAGGCTTTGAGTTACCATTAATGATTGGCGGTGCCACCACCTCTAAAGCACATACAGCCGTGAAAATTGAGCCAGAATACAATCATGGCGTGTTCTATGTGCAAGACGCCTCTAAGTCTGTTGGTGTGGCCTCAAGCCTACTGTCTGAGAAGTTAAAGCCAAAATTACTAGCTGACACCCAACAAGAATACGAAATTGTCAGGCAACGCCGTGCTAACAAAGGAAAAAGCAAACTCATTTCTTTAGAAAAAGCCAGAGCCAACAAGCCTAACATCTCTTTTAATGCTATTGTTAAGCCTAAAAAATTAGGCATTCATATTTTTAAAGACTACGACCTGGCTGAAATTTTTAAATTTATTGACTGGGTGCCGTTTTTCCGCACTTGGGAATTGGCTGGTAAATTCCCCGATATCTTAACAGATGAGGTTGTGGGTGAATCCGCCAGCGCACTGTTTGATGATGCCAAAGCTTTATTTAAAAAAGTGATTGATGGAAAACTGCTCACTGCCAACGGTGTTATCGGTATTTTCCCAGCCAATAGTATCAATGAAGATATTGAGCTGTATGATGAAAACAACGAAGTATTCATGACCCTTAATCACCTACGCCAACAGTTAGATAAAAAAGGCAACACCCCAAACTCCTGTTTAAGCGACTTCATCGCTCCAAAAGACAGTGGTATTCAGGATTATATGGGTGCTTTTGCCGTGACTACTGGCATTAATATTGAACCACTCATCAGCGCATTTGAAGCCGACCATGATGATTACAACTCAATCATGATTAAAGCCGTGGCTGATCGCCTAGCCGAAGCCTTTACCGAGCTTATGCACTTTAAACTGCGCACTGAGTTTTGGGGTTATAGTTCTGAGGCATTTGATAACAACCAACTCATTCAAGAAAAGTTTGATGGCATCCGCCCTGCCCCTGGCTATCCATCTTGCCCTGAGCACAGCGAAAAAGAAAAACTTTGGGATTTGCTTGATGTAGAAAAAAACACCGGCATGACCCTTACTAGCTCGCATGCTATGTTACCCACTGCTAGCGTCAGTGGCTGGTATTTTGCTAACCCTGATGCCAAATATTTTGGTGTGGCAAAAATCAATCAGGCGCAATTAGAAAACTACGCCAAGCGCAAAGGTGTTTCATTAGAACAAGCGGAAAAACTACTCTCATCTAATTTGGAATAGTTTTTGTGTTGGCGTGTTGATTTAGTTT
>NZ_CDSC02000452.1 GCF_001298715.1 Bathymodiolus azoricus thioautotrophic gill symbiont | reverse complement strand
TTATAAAAATAGTTACAAAAATAGTATTACATAAATATTTTTTACGATAAAATATAGGTTTTTATAACGATGCAGGAAATAACATAATGAGTAGTATTGAAGAAAGAGTAAAGGCAGTTGTAGCTGAGCAATTAGATATAAGTGGTGATATTGATAATAACGCTTCTTTTATTGATGATTTAGGTGCAGATTCTTTAGATACCGTTGAATTAGTCATGTCTCTTGAAGAAGAGTTTGATTGCGAAATTCCAGATGATGAAGCAGAAAATATTACAACTGTCCAGCAAGCTATTGACTATGTTAATAACAATTTGTAATTTCCGTTTAGCAACATAATAAGTAAGGCGCTTCTTCCCTCTTGGGTTAAGCGCCTTTTTCTTATTTAAGAATAAAGGTAAGTTATGAGTAAAAGAAGGGTCGTTATCACTGGTTTAGGCATTGTATCTCCTGTTGGTTCAACTGTATCAACAGCATGGGATAGTATTCTTAACGGAAAATCAGGCATTAACTCTCTCACCAATATTGAAACCCAAGGACAATCTGTTACTTTTGGTGGTTCGGTTAAAGATTTTGATGTTGCTGATTATTTAAAACCTAAAGAGATCAAAAAAATGGATGCTTTTATTCATTATGGTATGGCAGCAGGCATTCAAGCGATTGAAAATAGTGGACTTGAAATTACCGAAGAAAATGCTGAGCGTATCGGTGTTGCCATAGGTGCAGGAATTGGTGGTTTAGGCACCATTGAGAAAACGGCTGACCTTTTCAGAGAGAAAGGTGCAAAGCGTGTTTCTCCTTTCTTTGTACCCTCTTCTATCATTAATATGATTTCTGGCAACTTGTCTGTTAAATACGGTCTTAAAGGTCCAAATTTCGCCATTGTTACTGCTTGCACGACTGGTACGCACAATATCGGCGATGCTTCGCGTTTAATTGAGTATGGCGATGCCGATGTAATGGTTGCTGGTGGTGCTGAAATGTCAACCACCAATTGTGGCTTGGGCGGTTTTGCAGCAGCACGCGCCCTATCCACTCGCAACGATGACCCATCAACTGCTTCTCGTCCTTGGGACAAAGACCGTGACGGTTTTGTACTTGGCGATGGTGCTGGCGTGGTGGTATTAGAAGAATATGAACACGCCAAAGCACGTGGTGCAACTATCTACGCTGAGGTCTCTGGTTACGGTATGAGTGGCGACGCTTATCATATGACACTACCTTCCAAAGGTGGCGAAGGCGCAGCCAGATGTATAAAAAACACACTGCGTAATGCAGGTATCAATGCACAGCAAATTGATTATATTAATGCACACGGCACTTCAACCCCTGCTGGCGACCAAGCAGAAACTGATGCGACTAAATTAGCGCTTGGTGAGCATGCATATAATGTTGTAGTGAGCTCTACCAAATCAATGACAGGGCATTTGCTGGGTGCTGCTGGAGGCATTGAAGCAATCTTTACCGCTTTAGCTATTAGAGATCAAGTCGCACCACCAACTATCAACATCTTCAATCAAGACCCTAATTGTGATTTAGATTATTGCGCTAACGAAGCAAGGGAAATGAAGATTAACCACGCAATTTCCAATTCATTTGGATTTGGTGGCACAAACGGAACAATTTTGCTTTCTAAAATCTAAGGTTATTTCTATAACAAAATACCTATAAGTCTACTTAACCTTGTTAGCAACTTCATTCGTAGTACCGCCGACTAACTCTTTAACAAAATCATAAATTTTAATAACACCGTTATACACGCTAACCTTTGCTGTCTCTTTATTCAATATCAAAGAATAGTCTTTATCAGTTGACTTAAACTGAACTGCACCACCAATAAGTGCCAAAATCACAATACTACCTACTATAAACTTAATCATATCAAAAAACCTATTGTTTTAGAAAAAAATAATTTTACCTGTTTTTTGTTATTTCTGTTTCATTTAATTTTGCATCCTGATTGACCAATAGAGTTGTTAAATTTAAACATCACCAAAATCCAAGCAAAAATACTTATCGTTAAACCCTAGACTTAATTTCTTACGCTTCTTGGAAAAATTTAATAGCAGCTTCGGTGCGATTATTAACAGACAATTTAACCAAAATAGACGAAATATGTATTTTAACGGTTGACTCGCTAATTCGTAGTTTATTTGCTATTTGTTTATTTAACATGCCTTGCGCTATTTCAGACAAAACCTCGTATTGTCTTTTAGTAAGCTTATTAGAATAGATTTCACTCTTTGATTCTTTAAACGGATCTATCTGCTTTCCTGATAAGATCTTATTGATAACTTCTTTACATCTTTCATGTGATGTAGTTTTTACCAGACAATAAGTGGCGCCAGAATCAATAACTTCCTGGGCAAAGAAACGACTATTAATAGAGGTAATTACTAAGATGGGCGTTTTTGTTATAGTTCTTAAATCAGGTAATCTCTTATTAATCTTACCAATATCTATCAAATTTGTACTTAAAATTATTAACTTAATATTACCACTAATAGCTTTAACATTCTGCACCAAGGTTTCATAAGTGCAATATTGTTTACATATGTAATCTTTATCAATCTCTTTGTTAATTAGACTGGCAACTGATTCTTTGAATAACTGCTGGGCATCAGATATTAAAATATAGCTTTTCATTGATTGATTAAGTATTTATTTAGGTTAAAAAATTTCAAATTATTGCACTACATAGAAAAATCATTCACGAATTTTAGACTTTCTGTATCCAATACTTCAATCTTTAATTGATTTCTGGCTTTTCCACTTGATACATAAAAACGAAAATTAGGGTCTTCGCTCACAGAAAAACCAGTTTTAGCTAAAAATACCGTCTTACCATCTAGGCTTGCTTTGATGCTTTTTACATAGTGAGGCAAAGTGCGTATTCGAGTTACTTGA
>NZ_CDSC02000494.1 GCF_001298715.1 Bathymodiolus azoricus thioautotrophic gill symbiont | reverse complement strand
AGGCATTACTTGCGCAAGGGATTGATATTAGTCAATAATGTTTACTTGCTATGCTTAAGCGTATAACATATACAAATATTACGATACTAAAGGGGAGAGAATGAAACACATTTTATTATCTTTATTTTTATTAACATCTTTGTTTGTCAATGCGCAGGATGAGCTACTACCTGCGGATAAGGCATTTGCTTTTAAGGCTGAGATTGTTGATGACAAAATCTTATTGAACTGGGATATTGCCAAGGGTTATTACCTTTATAAGGAAAAAATCAAGATTGTCTCAGACCATTCACAGCGTTTAGGTGAAGCACAGTTTCCTATTGCAAAAATCAAAAATGATGAGTTTTTTGGCAAAGTTGGTGTTTATCGTGATAATGTTTTGGTTAGCGTTCCTGTACTTGAGGGAGAGTCAAAGCTTATTGTTGTCAATGTTGAATTTCAAGGTTGTGCAGATTTAGGTGTATGCTATCCACCCATGACCAGGTCGGCTACACTTAAGGTTGGCAGTAGCAATAAATCGCTGATTGATAGTGCGTTTGATGTACTATCTAAAACTAAGTCTGCCATGCAATCAATCGTTGATAAGACGATAGAAATCTCTGACGAGCCACTACCTGCAGATAGGGCATTCTCCTATTCAGTGAGCGCAATTGATACTAATACTTTGCGCGCTAGCTGGAAAATACATCCAGAATATTATCTTTATCATGACAAATTCTTCATTGATATCAAGGGTGCAGAATTTGATGATGTTAATTTTCCAAAGGGAGAAATTAAAGAAGATGAATTTTTTGGCAAAGTTGAAGTGCACAAAGGTGAGTTCAGTGTTGATATTCCATTAACCAATATTCAATCATCACAAGTTACCTTTATTGCCAAGTTCCAAGGTTGTTGGTTGGGCGGTATTTGCTATCCACCAGTGGAAAAAAGCACAGATATTGCACTATCTAAAGCAACAGAAAGCAGTGCAACTGATTCTGTTAAAACACTGCCAAAATCAGTGCTGAGCGCTACAAACACAAACAGCGAGTCATTAAATGAAACTGACAAAATTACCGCTTTATTGCAACAAGATAATATTTTATGGATATTGGTAAGTTTCTTTGGTTTTGGCTTATTGCTTTCATTAACTCCTTGCGTGTTCCCGATGATACCGATTTTATCAGGCATTATTGTTGGGCAAAAAGGTGAGATAACCACCAGAAAAGCGCTTATTATGTCGATTGTATTTGTGCTTGCTATGAGTGTTACTTATTCAATGGCAGGTGTGTTGGCCGGCTATTTTGGTGAGAATTTGCAAGTGTTGTTCCAAACACCTTGGGTGCTGATGGTATTTAGTGCGATTTTTGTGGCGCTGGCATTTTCAATGTTTGGCTATTATGAGATTCAATTGCCGTCTGGTCTACAAAATAAGATTACCAACATCAGTAACAAGCAAGAAGGCGGTAACTTAATTGGTGTGGCAATTATGGGCTTTTTATCAGCACTGATTGTTGGCCCTTGTGTGGCGCCACCATTAGCAGGTGCATTGATTTATATCGGGCAAACAGGTGACGCTGTACTGGGTGGGCTGTCTTTATTTGTTTTGAGTTTGGGTATGGGTGCACCGTTGTTGTTAGTGGGCGCTGGTGTCAGTAAACTGCCTAAGGCCGGTGGCTGGATGGATAATGTTAAATATGTATTTGGTATCTTAATGTTGGCAGTGGCAATTTATTTGCTTGATAGAATTATCACGCCGTATGTGTCGTTGATATTGTGGGCATCACTGTTTACTTTGTCGCCAATTGCAATGGGTGCGCTAAATTCTTTTACCAGCACAACTGTTGCGTGGCAACGCATTCTTAAAGGTATCGGTTTATTGATAGTAATTTATGGTGTATTGTTATGGGGCTTAGTGGCTCGTGGTGGTGGCGATATGTTAGCACCATTGGCGGGTTATGGCACGAGCGTTCAAGCAGAAAAAGCACATATTGCTTTTGAAAAAATCAAATCAAGTGATGATTTAGACCGTGTGCTTGCCAAAGCACAGGGCAACAATCAAATTGTGATGTTGGATTTTTATGCAGACTGGTGTATTTCTTGTAAAGAATTAGAGCGCTTTGTGTTTTCAAATGTTAAAGTAGTTAGCGAGATGAAAAATGTTATTGCCTTGCAAGCGGATGTTACTGCCAATGATGCGACTGATAAGGCTTTAATGGCGCGTTTTAGTATTATCGGCCCGCCAGGAATTTTATTTTTCAAAGCGGGTGTTGAAAATCGTTCACAGCGTATCGTCGGTGAAATTAATGCACAAGATTTCCTTAAACATTTGAATAATTCAAAGTAGTTAAAACACCTATAAATATGCCTAACATCGGCGATATTGGTGGTAAAATTGGTCGTTTATGTTTTATAAACCGTAAAGATGGATATTTTATTGCTGAATGGTCCCAACCTAAATATGCTTGGTACGCGTGAACCAGAGCAATACGGTGTGCAAACCTTGGATGATATTGTTGCTCGTATAAGTGCGTTGGCTACTGATGCAGGACTATCAATTGAGCATCATCAGGACAATTCAGAGGCTGGGTTGATTGACAAGGTTCACGCTGCTAGTAAGAACGGCACAAAATATATCATTATTAATCCTGCGGCATTCACGCATACTTCTGTTGCTTTGCGCGATGCAATGTTAGCAACAGACATTGCCTTTACAGAAGTGCATTTGTCTAATGTTTATAAACGAGAGGCATTTCGCAAGCAATCTTATTTTTCAGACATCGCAGAAGGTGTAATTTCGGGTTTTGGCGCACAAGGCTATGAATTTGCACTTGATGCCGCAATTACATATATCAAGGAGCATTAAAAAATGGACATTCGTAAAGTAAAAAAACTCATGGAATTGCTAGAAGAATCTGGCATGGCAGAAATCGAAATTGTAGAAGGTGAGGAATCAGTTCGCATCTCTCGCTACGGTGATGCACCAGTAGCCGCACCTGTACAAATGGCTGCTCCTGTGGCTATAGCGCCTGCTCCAGTTGCCATGCCTACTGCTGAAGCGTCAGACGCACCAGCCACTGTTGATGGACATCCAATTACTTCACCAATGGTAGGCACATTCTATGGCGCCGCATCACCCACTTCTGAAGCATTTGTTAAAATTGGACAGCATGTTAATCAAGGCGAGACTATTTGCATTGTTGAGGCGATGAAGATTATGAACCAAATTGAAGCAGACCAATCCGGTACAGTGACTGAAATTTTGTGCAGTGATGGCGATGCAGTTGAGTTTGCCCAAATCTTGGTTGTTATCCAATAAGGTTGTTGCTCAATGAATAAAATTAATAAAATTTTAATCGCCAATCGTGGCGAAATTGCATTGCGTATTTTGCGTGCCTGTAAAGAGCTGAGCATTAAGACGGTTGCCGTGTATTCAACGGCCGATAAAAGCCTCAAGCATGTGCGTTTGGCAGATGAAGCCGTGTGTATTGGTCCGCATCCATCAGCAGATAGTTATCTCAATATTCCAGCATTGATTGCAGCGGCTGAGATAACGCATGCAGATGCCATTCATCCCGGCTATGGTTTTTTATCTGAAAGTGCAGACTTTGCACAACGAGTAGAAGAAAGCGGGTTTATCTTTATTGGTCCGCGTGCGCAAAATATCCGTGTAATGGGTGATAAAGTAGCAGCGATTGAGGTTATGCAAGGTTCAGGCGTTCCTTGTGTTCCTGGTTCTGATGGTGGGCTTGGCACAGATGATAAGCAAAATATTGCGACTGCTAATAAAATTGGCTTTCCAATCATCATTAAAGCTTCTGGTGGCGGCGGCGGTCGTGGCATGCAAGTGGTAGAAAAAGAATCTGATTTGCTTGCTGCTATTGAACTTGCCAAAACTGAAGGGCAGAGCTTTTTCGGTAATCCAGAGGTGTATATGGAAAAATTCCTAACCACACCACGCCATATTGAGATACAAATATTGGCTGATGAGCATGGCAATACAGTGCATTTAGGTGAACGAGATTGTTCGATGCAGCGCCGTCATCAAAAAGTAGTGGAAGAAGCGCCCGCACCCGGTATAACACCTGAGTTGCGACACAAAATTGGCAATGTTTGCGCTGATGCTTGTAAGGCAATTAACTATCGTGGTGCAGGTACTTTTGAGTTTTTATTTGAGAACGATAAATTTTATTTTATTGAGATGAATACACGCGTGCAAGTTGAACATCCAGTGACCGAAATGATTACGGGGATTGATATTGTGCGTAAGCAAATCTTGATTGCAGACGGGCAAGAACTTTCATTCACGCAAGATGATGTAAAAATTAAAGGCTTTGCAGTTGAATGCCGTATTAACGCAGAAGACCCAAATAACTTTATGCCATCACCTGGAAAAATTACACAATTCCATGCTGCGGGTGGCTTAGGTGTGCGTGTTGATTCGCATGTGTACAACGGTTACAGCGTGCCACCGCATTATGATTCGATGATTGGCAAACTGATTACCTTTTCTGATACTCGATTGGGTGCGATTATCAAAATGCAAAATGCTTTGGACGAAATGGTAATTGACGGTATTAAAACCAATATCCCGTTGCAAGCGCGCATTATGGCAGATGAAACTTTCCGTAAGGGTGGCATGAATATTCATTATCTTGAGAAGATGCTAGGGGAGCATTGAAGTGCACTTTAAATTAGACAATTTTAAACCCATAAAATCGGCGGAAATCAAAGTTAATGATTTAACGCTAATTTTTGGCGATAATAACACGGGAAAAACCTATCTTGCTTATGCTTTATATGGCCTGCTATCCAAATGGGGGAATGTTGCACTGGGGATAGAATTTTTAGACAAAGAGCAACGAAAATCTTTTTTGGGTAATAAGCAAATAAAAATCAATAAAAGGGATTTGAACAAGGAGGAAATTTTAAACAGTCTTGCTCTCGCTTATGCTAAAACGATGGCATCTGAAGTTTTTCTAAGTCAGTCTGAACTATCTCCAAAAATACAACTGTTAAATATTGACTTCGTTAAAAACAAAAAAATTAAAAGACAAATTGGTCAAGATGATTGGCTTTATCTAACTATAAACGAAGAATCTATTGAAATTCAAATAGACAGCGAATATGAAATTGATTTTAGGATGGTTAACCATCTAATATTAAAAGAAATTTTCAGTGTTCCCAATATTTTTATTTCTGTTTCTGAAAGATTGGGCATTAGTTTATTTCAAAAAGATTTAGATGAAAATACAGCAAATATTATTTGATCATACATCAAGATATGCATTACCTGTTAAAGATAATATTGATTTTATGCGTGCAATTGAAAGACATCAAAAATCAAAATCAGAGTTAACGGTGGACTTGTCAACACATATAGAACATATGTTTGATGGCAAATTAAAACACAATGGCACTGAGATTAGATTTTTAAACAATAAAAGAAAAGACAATAAAATGGATATTCCATTACACCTTGCTTCTGCCTCAGTGCGTGCTTTGTCTAATTTATATTTCTTTCTCAAGCATAAAGCAAAAAAAGGTGATTTAATTATTATTGATGAGCCAGAAAGTCATTTGAGTTTAGCAAAACAAAGGTTGCTAGCCAAATTGATTGCCGATTGCATCAACAACGGTTTAAAAATATTACTCACCACGCATAGTGATACTTTGGTTTTAGAGATTAATAATTTAATTATGCTAAGTAATGAATTTGATGACAAAGATTCATTTATGAAAAAACATAAATATCAACAGGTGCATATTATTAACCCTGAAAAGGTTAGCACCTATATTGCTAAAGATGGCGGTGTTAGTGAATGCACAATTGATCAATATGGCATAGAAGTTGAAAGTATGGATAAGGCGATTGATAATCTAAATACTATTAGAGATGGATTGGAAGCAAGAATTAATGACTAAATTTAAGAGTTTTTTTGATACAAAAGTTACCAAAGAAACTGTAATTATTGCTGGGGAAGAGCAGCAGAAACATTCAGTTTTACTTGATAAAAACGAAAGTCAAGAAATTGAGTATTTTAAATTAGACAAAGTTGTTGAACCTTGTAACAAAACAATTCGAAACTTAAAAGCCTGTGATTATGTTTTAGTTGATCATGACAAGAAGAAGGTATTGCTTTGTGAATTGAAAAATTCTAAAGATAGAGATACAATCTCAAGATCAAAGAAACAATTAGACCATTCAAAACATATTGTTAATTTATTTTTAAATATTTTGAAGGCGGATAAATATTCATATGTCTTGTTAACATTAACTAAGAAGAAAATGAACAAACAAAGGATACGAAATAAGGAAACTTCAGCACAAATTTATTCAGAGACGGGTAAAAAAGAGTTTAAATTCAACAGTCAGAAGTTTAAGTTATGAATAAAATAAAAGTAGGCATTATCGGCGGCACAGGTTATACAGGCATTGAATTATTGCGCTTGTTACGCAGTCATCCAAAGGCAGAAGTGATTGTAGTTAGCTCTCGTTCAGAAGCAGGACAGCGTGTAGATGAGTTTTTCCCTTCTTTGGCTGGGCAGTGTGATTTGGTTTTCTCTTTACCAGATGATGCAACCTTAGATGAATGTGATGTGATATTTTTTGCCACACCACATGGCGTTGCAATGAAAGGTGCGGGTGCATTCATTGAAAAAGGCATTAAAGTGATTGATTTGGGTGCAGATTTTCGCCTAAATGATAAAGACGAATATCAAAAATGGTATGGTTTAGAACATACGCAAGATAATTTATTGTCATC
Source organism: Bathymodiolus azoricus thioautotrophic gill symbiont (assembly GCF_001298715.1). Classification (GTDB taxonomy): domain Bacteria; phylum Pseudomonadota; class Gammaproteobacteria; order PS1; family Pseudothioglobaceae; genus Thiodubiliella. The sequence goes on along the minus strand of NZ_CDSC02000494.1, from coordinate 1,278 downwards.
GGCAGTTTATGGACTGTGTGAGATTAATCGTGAGCAAATTAAAAATGCCGCTTTAATTGCCAATCCAGGTTGCTATCCAACCGCCATCCAACTAGCACTCAAGCCTCTAATTGACAATAAATTAATTGATTTGCCCCATATTATTGCTGATTGTAAATCAGGAGTGAGTGGCGCTGGACGAGGCGCCAATCAAGCCAATTTATTGTGCGAAGTTAGCGAGTCATTTAAAGCCTATGGCGTTGGCGGGCATCGTCATTATCCAGAGATTAAACAAGAATTATCACTATTAGCAGGCAAGAGCGTGAGCTTGACATTCGTACCACATCTTGTGCCAATGATTCGCGGTATGCAAGCCACACTTTATGTAGACCTATTAAATAGTGAGGTTGATGTACAATCCGTATTTGAAGGTGCTTACAAAGATGAGCATTTTATTACCGTGTTAGGTGCTGGAAACTCGCCTGAGACGCATAGTGTGAAAGGTTCTAATTTTTGTCAAATCGCCGTGCAAAAAGCACCTGATGGTAATAAATTAGTTGTGATGTCAGTGATTGATAACTTAGTTAAAGGCGCCTCAGGGCAAGCTATCCAAAATATGAACATATTATTTGGAATGGATGAGTGGTTAGGATTAGAGCAAATTGGATTGACACCTTAAGGGAGAAAAATATGGAAGCAGTACAAACTTTAGAAAACTTAGAGCCAGCAGATATTGTTTTTAGTGATAGCGCCGCTAAAAAAGTATCCGATCTTATTCAAGAGGAAAAAAACGACAATTTAAAATTGCGTGTATATATCACAGGTGGCGGTTGTTCTGGTTTTTCTTATGGATTTACTTTTGATGATAAGTCCAAAGAAGGGGACTCTGGCGTTGAGAAAAATGGCGTACAGTTGGTTGTTGACCCAATGAGTTATCAATATTTAATTGGCGCAACCGTTGATTATTTAGAAGACCTGCAAGGCTCTCGTTTTATCATTCACAACCCCAACGCTAAAACCACCTGTGGCTGTGGATCGTCTTTTTCGGTGTAAGAACAAGTCTTAACAAGTCATAATTAAATTATGAAAGGCGTTAATCCTACAATTTTAACTTGGGCGAGAGAACAGTCAGGCTTCTCACTTGATGATATTGCTACACATTTTAAAAAAGAACCTCAGTTTATACGAGACTGGGAGAATGGCATATCCAGCCCCTCATTTCCACAATTAGAAAAGTTAGCTAATAAATATAAACGCCCTACAGCATTATTTTTCTTTCCAGAGCCTCCAGAAGAGATG